>JAITBW010000060.1 GCA_031283385.1 Nitrososphaerota archaeon | reverse complement strand
TCTACATCTGTACCAAATAATAGCTTAAACATTACAACAGCAATAATCGTGATAGTTGTTTTTATTATTGTCATATTGGCAGTTGGCGTAATAGGGGTAATTGTGTTAAGAGATAGAAAAAGATGAATCTAACCTACTATTTTATTTTTGTAAGAGTTGGATTTTTTCATTATTTTTTAGTTTTTTTAGGTAAGGGTTAAATGTTAATGTCGCAAATGAATACTTATAATTGTGAAGGTTGATTACAGGAATGCAGTCTGCTAAATCAGGTAGGTCATTTGTTTCAGTTGACCCTAGTAAATGTATTGGGTGTGGGCTCTGTGAATTTGCTTGTACTTTGGAGAAGGGTGAGCAGGTTTGGAATCCTATTCGTTCAAGAATACGTGTTGTTCGCATGGCACCAATGTTTAATTTTGCCTTATCCTGTCGTGGATGTGATGATGCGCGGTGTGTAAAGGCGTGTCCTGAAAAAGCAATTGTGCAATCAGAAACTAGTCGCTTATTAATTATTGATGAAAAGAAGTGCAAAGGCTGTGATTGGTGTGTTCAGGCTTGTCCGCGTGGTGGAATAACTATTCATACTGGTAATGGAAAGGCTATAGCGTGTAATCTCTGTGAGGGTGCGCCTAAATGTGTTGAAATTTGTCCTGAGTGTGCTTTAGATCTTGTAAGTTCTGATGAAGAGGCGGATAAACGTTTTAATGATGCGTTGGAAAATTTGCCTGCTGCAACAGAAAAATTGACAAAGCAGATAAGAAATAAAGAGTGGGCACCTTTGCTTGTCCTCTCAGAGCAGCGTACACAGAAAATCACTGAAAAACTTCAGGAGCTAAATAAAAAAGCCCTTGAAAAGCAGAACGCAAATAATTCTTTTTAATCTTTTTCTGTTTTGTGAAATGTTGTTTCTTACTTTTTTGTCTTAGACAGATAAATATCGGTTTTACATTTAAAAGATAAACGTCAGTGTTTACGTATTGTAAATGGAGAAAAAAAGCTTGACTAACGATAACCCCTTTGATTTATTCCGTCAAGAATGCCGTGCCGTGTTAGCACACGCTTTAGCACAAACTTTTCCACAAGTTACCCTAACTGCTATAGCTCTTAATAAGACTCCTAATATAGAGTTAGGTCAGTTAGCCTCCTCTATTAGCTTTGAGTTAGCAAAAAAACTAGATATGAAACCATATGCAGTAGCTGAGCAACTTGTTGAGGCGATTAACAAGTCACAGTTTGATTTAATTGAAAAAGTCTCCACTGCAGGTGCTGGATACATTAATTTTTATGTCAACTTTTCTAAATTTTTACAGTTAACTCTGGAGTCCATTAGAAATAATGACAAAAATTACGGTTATATAAAAACCGAGGAACCAACAAAAATTATTGTTGAACACACAAGTGTTAACCCACTACATCCAATTCATATTGGACAAGCTAGAAACCCAATGATAGGTGATACCCTTGCATGTATACTTAAACTACGTGGTCACACTGTTTCAACACATTATTACATTGACGATGTAGGTCGCCAATCCAGCGTGGTCGCCTACGGATATGAAAAGTTGGGCAGACCAAAACCAACTGAGAAACCCGACTTGTTTGTAGGTAAAATTTACACTGTTACCTGCTGTATAGTTGAAATTGATAGACTCAAGAAAGCAAAAAATAAGGCAATAGAAAAACAAGCAACAGCAGATGACATAGCTAAAGTTAGTGAAGAACTTGATGAATGGATATCGATATCTGATGAATTAAAAGAGAAATATCCAGTCCTCTTTGAAAAATTGACAGCTAAAATTAGTGAAGACGAAAATCCAGAAGAGGAAATAAACAAGCTAAATCGTCAATATGAAGACGGTGAACCCACCGCTAAACAACTTATTCGCGAAGTCAGCAATCTGTGTCTTGACGGTTTCCGCCAAACCCAACATAAAGTCTCTGTAATGTATGACTCATGGGATTGGGAAAGCGATTTCGTCTGGAGCGAACAAGTTACAGAAATTGTAACGAACCTCAAAAACTCGCCATACCTATACTTCGAAAACGGTGTCTGGGGATTTAACGCTGATAAAGCCGCTAAACAATTACAACTTAAATCTAAATTAGGTATGAAAGAAAACCATGAAATTCCACCATTAACCCTAATGCGCGCCGATGGCACAACACTTTACACAACCCGTGACATTGCTTACAGCATCTGGAAGTTTCAACGCGCAGAAAAAGTCATAAACGTAATAGGCATGGAACAATCCCTAGCACAATTACAACTAAAACTAGCCATGTACGCTTTAAACTACAAAAAAGAAGCCGATAACTTTGTCCACTTCTCATACAACCTCGTCGCGCTGCCAGGTTACAAAATGAGTAGTCGTCGTGGGCATTACATAACTTTTGATCAGGTACTAGATGAAGCCGTTGAGCGTGCCTATCAAGAAGTTTGTAAACGTTCTCCCATGTTTAGTGAAGAAGAAAAGCGCAATATAGCCAACTTTGTAGGCATAGGGGCAGTCCGTTATGCACTCATAGATGTGGATCCAAGTAAACAAGTTCTATTCACCTGGGATCGCGTACTTAACTTTGAAACTAACAGTGCCCCATACGTGCAATACACACATGCAAGAGCTTGTAGTATTCTGCGAAAAGCAGTTGTTGATAACACCCATACTCCTGCTTACCATTTATTAACTGAAAAAATCGAGCAAGAAATAGTCCTACAGCTCGCCAGTTTTCCAGACATGTTCATAGAAGCAACAGAATACCTAAAACCATTCATGATAGCAGACTATGCAAATATGCTTGCCGACAAATTCAACACATTCTACAATGCTATATCTGTAATTAAAGCTGAAACTCCTGAACTTAGCAGCGCACGATTAGCTCTGACTGATGCCACACGAATAGTGTTACGTAATACTCTAGCACTAATTGGAGTAGTTGCCCCCGAACGAATGTAACTCTATCCAATTAGTATCTCTTCATTTTATGCTGAGATATTTCTGAATATTTTGACTAACGACTATGCATGTCACTGTAACTGTGGACTTTTTGTTATGCGGCTGTTGGTTATGTGTTAAAATATACATTATAGTTATCTTGTGTTGATGATAAATTTCAAATATCAGGCAGTAAGTAAATCCCTTGGTGCACATTTATGAGTAATGATTCATACTTCCAAAAAAAACTTGAACCTATTAAGGTTACAAAACAGAAACCAATTTCACAATTACTAAAAGAAATGGGTCGTACAGCGTATCAGGGTCGTAAATTAGGCGAAGCTGTTGATGTATGGGAAAACATGATTCGCGAGAAAGACACCGTGATAGTTTTGGGTTTTGCCGGTTCAATGAGCACAGCAGGTCAATGGACAATTATTAACTGGCTTATCGAGAATCGTTTTATTGACGTTTTAGTGTCAACAGGAGCAAACGTTTCAGAGGACATTGTTGATGCTATGGGTCTTGGTTACTGGCAAGGTAGTCACATGGCAAATGACGAGCAGCTCTTAGCTGATGACGTTAACAGATATTATGATGTTTATGGAAAGGAAACTGACTACCGTAAAATGGAAGAAATTGTAACTGACTATGTTATGACCTGCAAAGACGACTATTATTACACCTCAGCAGAATTCCTCTATGGCTTAGGTAAATACCTTGACGCTAAAAACATCCCCGCAATTACAGCCGTAGCAGCAAAACATAATGTACCAATATTTAGCCCCGCCATGGTTGATAGTGCATATGGTGAAACTTTTCTTTTAGCTAAAAATCAAGGTCACAGTGTCCATATCGACAGTGTTAAAGAATTTGACCAGTTCATCCAAGTTGGCACTAAAACAAAAGATGTAGGCGTTGTCTACGTCGGCGGCGGAGTCCCAAAAGACATCACACAACTAATAGCCATCTCAGTTAGCCCAATGACTGAGGACAAAGGTGTACAAGGCAGACAAGGTGGTCTACGCAAGAGTCTACAAGAATATTACTACCCCCATAAATACGCAATTCAAATTACAACAGACTCTCCACAATGGGGCGGTTTAAGTGGCTGCACCCTTGAAGAAGCTATAAGTTGGGGAAAAATCAACAACCAAACTGGAACACGCGCAGTTTGCTACTGTGACGCAACAATTGCCTTACCACTAATATGTCACGCGCTAGCTGAGCGTGTCACAGAAAAACGCAACGCCCCAGACATGAGTTGGATCTTCAAAGATATGCCAAAAGCCTAACAGGCTCCCTTTTTTGTTTTTAAACTTAAGCAATGGCCTGAGATGCGGTTATACCTATCCATACAGGCACTAAATTCTGATCAAGCACAACTATTTGGTGAACAGTAGACCAGAAAGCTGTTACCGGTCCAGAGGTTTGGCTGTATTCAAGTTCCATTTCTACAAGGTAACAGTTAGAAAAGTTTAAATCAAAATTTTTTGGTAACTCATAGTATTCGGACTGATTTCTGTAAAACATGTATTCAAAAGGGCGAATTGTTACCAAAGGTGCAGATTTGTCAGAATCATAGAAGGCAATTGCAGTAACGTTCCAAATAGTAGGCTCTCCACGCATTACGCCGTCATCACTGCTGGAGAATTTTGTTCCTTGTTCCTGTTGAGTAGTGTTGAATATGTGTAACTGTTCAATATATGTAGCGTTTGCATGGTACGTAAAAGTTACACTTCTTGGTCTAAAAATTTGTTTTTGTTGATAATCATACCGACTTTGATAATAGTCTACAACCTCTATATCGATAAAGTTAGCCCATATATATGAAGATTGTGAAAAAGATGAAGGGTCACCGTTAAATCTTTTTGTTCCAACTATGGATGTGTTTAATGTTGTATAGTCTGCTGTTTCAGCTGCTATAAGTGCGTGCTCTTCGTTTTGTGTGTTAAAATTTCTGTAAACTGACTTTGATAAGCTTCGTGTAGGTAATGAGACAGTAGCAAGTAATGAAATGGCGGTAAACAATGAGATAGCAGTTATCACTGCAATGAGTAC
>JAITBW010000047.1 GCA_031283385.1 Nitrososphaerota archaeon | reverse complement strand
TGTTGTTTCGTTGTTTAATTTTTGTTTTAGTCGTATTACTAATAATTCGCGGTCATTTGGTTTTAGTTGCATCCAAATAGTGCGGTTTTCTCTGAATTCTTCTCCGGTAATTTTGTGTTGTTTTTGTAGTTCGCAGAGAAGTTTTACAAAGCCTTGCATGTCAAGTTGTTCATCAGTTACTTGTTGTGTTACTCGTTGTTTCTCTATATCCTCTGTTGTTTCTGTTTGTTGCTGTGGTTCTCTATCAATTGGTGGTGGATACGTTTCGTATAGGAAGCGTGTAAAGTACAAGTTATCCCAGCTGCGTGTTATATGTGAGTTGCTTTTGTTTTTTAACAGCTCTAATGTGAAGTGTTCATATTCTTGCCCTTTTGAGTAGTACTTTGCTGTTTCATTTAGAGAGTCGGATATACATTTGATAAAGTGACGTAAGTGTTCAATGTTAAATATTGGTAGAACTGTTTTATTTTCATAGTTAAAACTGTAAATAATCACTAATGCAAATGATTTATCGTGTCCGATGCCGCCGATTTTTTCCCATTTTGCATCAACTTTTTGTGCTAATGATTTTCGATTGTCAACTGCTATGCGAAGCAAGAGCTTAAAATCATTTATTTGCAGATGGGCGTTACGGTAAATATTTGTACTGTTAAATACTGTATATTTTAACGGCTTAAAAATGTCCTCTAATTTTTGGAAAAACTCGCCAACACTATCCGGGTTCATTCTAAATAGTCTGTCAGGATTTAGTATCTCTATTTCTCGCAAGTTTTCAACAAATGGAAATTTTTGCCTAAACTCCATTAGGCGAGCAAATGCTCTCTCAACATCCTGCTTAACCAGATTTGCCTTTTCAAAAGCATTTGCTCTCTCTTGCATTTGTTCAAATTTAAGCACATGTATCACCAAATATTACGTTTAAATGATGTTAAGTACTGCTTGTAAAATACCTGATAATAGTGAAGGATATAGGTTTACTATAGTATGAAGCCAATGATTAAACCTACTATGAATCCTAAACCTATAGGTAATACCCCTATAAGTAATGCGCCATAATGGATAACCATCGGTCCGTATGTATCTGCAACAGTTCTTAACGCGTCAGGGCTTAGACCAAATAGACCCAGATAGCAGACAATAATTAATAATACTGCTGCGATAATGGCGATTTTTAAAATTTTACGTGTCAAATATCCTATAATTATGCCTATAACAAATGGTATAATCATAATTACCACTGGCGGTAAACCTGCTATATTGCCTGAAGTTATAAAGCTAAAGACTTCTGCTAACGCGCTCATTTTAATAACACTCAAAATTAAGAATACAAATTACATTATTAAACCTAACTTATTCTCTAATAAATTTTACATATACTTCTATATATCTAGCGAATTTGAACAATTATGTCTTCCTCTTTTTAAAAATCGTAACGTGATAAGTCCAGTTGCGTGCCGCAATTAGGAGTAACAAAATAGAACACATAACCACACTTATTGCAGCGTCGTTCTTGGTTTTTCAACACTTCGATGGTGTTGGAGTCACATTTAGGGCATTTTACATAAGAATTTGACATTATAAGCCATCAACTTTCTTGCTATATTGCGTGTGATAATTTAAATTGAAAAAAAGAAAAAGTTGTTATTTTTTGATGTTTTTAACAAAGTTTACTAGACTGTCTTCGAGGTTAGGATGACCGATTTCTTGCAGGCTGTATTGTACGCATGTGGTTGGTTTGTTGATTTTTATAAGCCTTCCTAAGTCGATTGGTGTTGCAATAATTACTGAGTCACATTCGGTTCGTTCGATAGTAGTTGCTAAGTCTTGTATTTGTTGCTCGTCATAGCCCATAGCTGGTAATACTTTTCCAATGTTAGGGTAGATGCGGTATGTTTCAGCTAATTTGCCTACTATATACGGTCGTGGGTCGATGATTTCAGATGCGCCAAAGCGTCGGGCTGCTACTATACCTGCTCCGATTTTCATGTCGCCGTGAGTTAGAGTTGGGCCGTCTTCTATTACTAGCACTTTTTTGCCTTTGATGATCTCTGGGTTGTTTACGGTGATGGTGGATGCTGCGTCTATTACGGTAGCTTTTGGGTTTACTTTTTCTATGTTGTTTCTGACTGTTAGTATGTCGTCAAAGTTGGCGCTGTCGATTTTGTTGATTATAACTATGTCGGCTATGCGTAGTGTGATTTCGCCTGGGTAATATGATAGTTCGTGTCCTGGTCGGAGTGGGTCTACTACTGATACCATTAGGTCAGGTTTGTAGAATGGGAAGTCGTTGTTGCCTCCGTCCCATAGTATTATGTCGCATCCGTTTGGATCGTTTTCTGCTGCGCGAAGTATTGCTTCATAATCTACACCTGCGTAAATTACATTTCCCATAGAGATGTGGTGTTCAAATTCTTCCATTTCTTCTATGGTGCAGTTGTGTTTTTTTAAATCGTCGATTGATGCAAAGCGTTGTACTTTTTGTGCGACTAAATTGCCATATGGCATGGGGTGGCGTATGGCAATTACTTTTAGTCCTTGTGCTCTTAGTATCTCTGTTATGCGGCGAGAAGTTTGACTTTTGCCGCATCCTGTGCGAACGGCGCCTACGGCTATGACAGGTTTGGTGCTTTTTAGCATGGTGTGTTTGGGTCCTAGTAGAGTAAAGTTTGCTCCTGCAGCGTTTACTTGTGCGCCGATGCTCATGACTGTGGAGTAAGGGACGTCGCTGTATGCGAAGACGCATTCGTCAGCGTCTAGTTCTTTTATGATTTTTTGTAGGTCCGTTTGTGGGTAAATGGGTATTCCTTCTGGGTAAAGACTGCCTGCGAGTTCAGTGGGGTATTTTCGGTCTGCTATGTTTGGGATTTGTGCAGCTGTGAATGCAACTATTTTATAATTGGGGTTATTGCGGAAATATGTATTGAAGTTATGAAAATCGCGTCCTGCTGCACCTATAATGATGATTCTTTTTTGTGACATATTCATTACCTTTAACTAAAATTTTTACATAATCTTTCTTGTACTAAAGCTTTGTCTTTCTATCAGCTTTTTTATTCATTGATAAATTGTGATAATTTTTTTGTTTTTCTCTGATTTTTTCTTCTTTTTTATATGTATTACTGCAAAATTTTGAATTATGTGTCAATTTTTGTAGATACATTAGACCTCCTCGAGAATTAGTTCCTGTTTTCATGGTTGATTATGCCGCAAATCAAAGCCATACGTAGTCCAAACCGTCTGCGACGATTACGATACCTGTTAGCTACAATCTTAAAC
>JAITBW010000175.1 GCA_031283385.1 Nitrososphaerota archaeon | reverse complement strand
AGATTTCTGAGTTCTTTAACTACCAAACATGAGTCACTTCATTGACATTAATACTGAATAGTTACGCTCTATTGCTTGGAGAAGTAAAGTCTTATCCACCGCGCCACCCATTTTCACCATCGCTGCAATTGAAGCTCCACCTGCGCCTACGCCTTCCTTAACAAGACCAGTCTCATATATTTGAAGACCAGGAAATGTGGATTCGCTAAAGTCTAAGTCAGCTGCTAAAATGGGAACATCACAGAACTGGTTAACTATACCTCTAATATCGGATGTCGTATCGTTAATTACCCAACGTGTTGTACCAATAGCGACATTGCATAAAACCTCAGGATTTAGAGCATTAATTAGAGATAGGACAGCAGTCATCTGAGTTCCACCGGCCATAAGAACAGGTACATGTTTTGCTGCACCAATAACTAATCCGGCTAAGGCAGGCATCATTGGATCACCCACACAACTGACCGCTTTTAATGAATTGCTATGTAGACTGCCAAATTTTTCTCCTGCAGCTCTCAAACCGGCTTGAACAACATCAATTTTCAAATTATGAGGATTCAAAGGCAGAGTACTACTTACTTTCCCTTCGGCATTTATACCTAAAGCAGAAAGCACGCCAAGGGCAGTTGTAGTTCCACCAGGAATACTTTCGCCAATAACAAGGTAACCAGAAGTTTTTGCAAATTGCTCACCAGCAACTTTGGCACGCTCAATAACTTCTTCAACATTATCAACAGAACTACCAGTTCTTATGTCACGCCCCGAGTTACCGCCTAAATCGATAAAGGGAACCTGAGGTTTAACCTTGCAACCGGCATTTGCAATCACTACGGGAATATCTGCAAGTTTCAACGCTGACATGGATACTAATCCAGGTGTTGGGATACCATCAGGCGTTATGGGAACACCTTGAATAGATTTACATTTACCTAAAAGAAGAAGTTCAGCATCTGCAGGTGGTGTAAAGTCGGTAAAATCAGGATTTTGCCCTGCTGCGGATAGACCGGGAATTTTGCCTGTTTCCGTAGTGGCAATTGTTGCAATGAAAAGAGGATTTTTATCTTCAATTTCTGACAGGAAAGCTTCTGCTTTCGGCTTATTATTAGCGATTATAATATCAAATTTTGTTTTCATGAATCAATTCCTCATTTGCATTTAACGACAAAATCTTTAATCTCTAGATAACCAGAATTATTATCAAGTTTATGTTTTTGAGTTTCTACTAGTTCAATTGTTTTCTTAAAACATGGTCCATCAAGCACTACTGTGTGATACTCGCCCCTTTCACCACATGGGTCAATATTGTCTAAGCTAAGAATTTCATCATAAAACTGTTGGTCAAGCACACGTCCAAGCCAGTCTACACAAAGTTTGCTAAGATTCGCGCGTACAACTATGGCTTTAAAACCTGCATTTATGTAATCTAGAAAAATCTGTTTGGTATCTCCCATCCATAAGGGTCTAATCGGTTTTAAACCAATTTCATAACAGATGCGATTCAACCAACCCTCTTCATGACCAGCAATCGCGCAGATGTCACCTGTAACTAAGCCCTCAACACCTTTTGCCTTTAGTTCGAGGAGAACTTCTTTGAAATCGTTTTCATACGTTTCATTGCCAGTTTGCTTTTTAATCAGAGAAAGACCCATAGCGTCAGCTTGAGCATCTAGTATAGCAGAGCGTATAAGGTGAAAAACGGATTTTTCCTCGCTCAGCATCATAGTTAAGATGTTTACTACTTCATGTCCTTGCTGTTTTGCCAAATGCAAAGCAAAAGCACTATCTTTACCACCGCTCCATGACGCCGCAATTTTCACATTTTATACTTCCTTAACCTGTTAAACGTTGGTTAATCGATTTAAGTTTAATGTTTTTTCATGAAAAAAATAGGCAGCGAATACAAACCTGAGATATGTTTTTACCATAGCGAAGTTAAACATATGAATCAAACTTTTTCAACTCATATGTCTACGGTAACTATGAAAAGATAGCGTCATTTTAGGGTGTTACTGCATGTTACGTATGTTTATAATTATGTTTTCAAATAAGAGTTTACCATCGCCATATGGGTTTGTATGTATTTTACTTGTCCAGTCTGGTTCTTGCCACCAATACATTGCGCGCTCTGGATGAGGCATTAACCCAAAGATTGTGCCTTCCTTGTTGCATATACCTGCAATATCATGATACGCGCCATTTGGGTTTATTGGGTAGTTACCATTTGCTGGTGTACCGTTTTCATCGCAATAACGGAAAACTAGCATATCATTGTCAACTAATTTTTCCAGTAACTGTTTTTCTTTTTCAACTGGAAATAGAAAACGTCCCTCTCCGTGTGCAATTGGAATTTTGAGAATTTTATTTTGAGGAATTTTGTTTGTAAATAGACAATTACCCTTATTTTCATTTTTTAAGTAAACCCATTTACATTTAAACCCTTGAGGATTGTTAGTAGTTAGAACCGCTTGTGAGTATGGATCAATATCTTCAAATTCAGGCAGTAAACCATATTCAATAAGAATTTGGAAACCGTTACAAATACCAAGAATCGGACGGTTCTCATCTATGAATTGCTTCATCTGTTTACCAAGTTTTGCATTTAATGAACGCGCAAAAATTACGCCAGAACGCACATAATCACCAAATGAAAAACCCCCAGGAAAAACAAGCATATTATAGCTCAACAGATTACCATGTTTTACCAATTCATTAATATGTTTAATTTCTGCTTGTACCCCAAGTTCTTGAAAAGCTCTTGCTGTTTCAAAATCACAGTTAGTTCCACCCACACGTAAAACACAAACTTTGATTTCTTCAGTTTTCATTTTTCTAGGCCTCCGCGGTTAAAGTTTTTTTCCATGCCGCACGTAATTGTGAAAGATCAGTATCAATTATCAAATTGCTGTTTAAACCGTGAATTTGCAGTTTTTTGGTATCTGTTACTTCTCCAATTAGGGTACAACTATTTTTCATTAAAGCTTCAAAATCATAACGGTCTTTTGGTGATACTTCAATTAGAAAACGACTATTGGATTCGGAGAATAATATAGAATCGTTTCTGGTAATTTCTTTAGCAGGTACTGCTTTAAGGTCAATTGTCATACCGATATTACTTGCAAGAGCCATTTCTGCTGCTGCAACTGCTAAACCGCCCTCAGAGAGGTCATGACAAGATTTTACCATGCCATATCCGATTGCCTTAGTAAGGTTATAGTAGTTTTTACGTGCTTTAACTGGTTGTAGTTTTGGTACGCTTGCACCGAGATGTCCTTTGAGTTTATAGTATTCTGAACCACCCATTTCAGGATAAGTGTTACCAAGTATGTACAGTAGATTTTCTGGTGTTTTTAGTTCCATTGAAACTGTTGAACGTATGTCGGGTACAATGCCTATTGCTGTGATCAGTAGAGTTGGTGTTACTGGACCCATGGGAGATTCATTATAAAGGCTATCTTTGCCTGAGATGAAAGGTGTTCTATATGTTTTAGCTACATCGTAACAAGCTTGACATGCTCGTACTAGAGAACCGAGTCGTTCGGTTTTTTCGGGGTTTCCCCAAGTGAAATTGTCGAGTAAAGCAATTCTACGTCCACCTACGGCTAAATTATTTCTTATTGCCTCATCAATTGCTGAGGCTGCCATCCAATAGGGATCAATTTTGCCATAATTTGGATTCATGCCACATGAAATTGTAAGTCCTTTCCACGAGTTTTCAAGAGGTTTTAGAACTGCGGCGTCATTAGGACCAGCATATTTACCTTGTAGAGGTTTGAGAATTGTATTACCTTTAACTTCATGGTCATATGTTCGAATAACGCTTTCTTTACTTGCAATGTTAGGTGCTTCAAGTATTTGTAGCAGGGTTTGAGTGAGATCCGTTGGCTCTGCAAAGTCTGGTTCGTTAAATACAGGAGGAGAGAGAGTTGCAGTTTTTGTAGTGGTACAAGTGCTAAATAAGAATGTCATGTCCAAATCTGCGACGGTAATGTTTTGGTACGTAAGTTTTAAACGACGTTCAGGGGTTAATTGTCCAATTGCAGTTGCTTCCACTTCTTCTTGTTCAAAAATTGCTAGTACTGCATCCAAGTTTTCAGGTGGAACCGCAAATAATTGACGTTCTTGTGATTCTGAAATATAAATTTCCCATGGGGCAAGACCTTGATGTTTTAATGGAACTTTTGAAAGCTCAACTGCTACGCCACATCCATATCGTTCAGCTGTTTCGCCTACACCTGAAGATAACCCGCCACCACCGAGATCAGTTGTCGCAGAAGCTAATTGACGGTCACGTATAATTATAATAGCGCGCTTGAGTTTTTCTTCCTCTATAGGGTTAGCAATTTGCACAGCTGGACGACTGACCTCTTCAGATTTTTCAGTTAGCTCAGCTGAGGCAAATGTGACGCCATGTATGCCGTCGCGTCCGGTTTTTCCGCCGGCCATAACGATATAGTCCCCAGCTTTGGCGTTTTTAATATATTTATTAAGAGGTAAAAGTCCAAAGCATCCGCAGAAAACGGTAACATTACCAGTATAGGATTCATCAAAATAGATAGCTCCATTAACTGTTGGAATACCCATGTTGTTGCCATATGCACTGATACCTGCTGTAACTCCTCTGTAGACATATTTAGGATGCTTAATTCCTGTCGGGAGCAGGTTATAATCAAAATCTAAGGGTCCAAAGCCCAAAACATCTGTACAAGCAATTGGATCAGCCCATACACCAAGAACATCACGAATTACACCACCAACACCAGTTGCTGCGCCACCAAAGGGCTCCACAGCAGAAGGGTGATTATGAGTTTCAACTTTTGCGGCTATGCCATAGCCTTTGTCAAATTTTACTATACCCGCGTTATCTTCAAAAACGCTAAAACACCAAGGAGCATTAATTTCTTTAGTTACTTTTGCTAAGTATGTCTTAAACAGGCTGTCTATTTCTTTACCTTCAAAAATGATTTTTCCTCTAAAAGTTTTATGACAACAATGTTCAGACCATGTTTGACTGATTGTTTGAAGCTCTACATCTGAAGGGTTACGGTTTTCAGTTTTAAAGTAAGCCTGTACGATTTTCATTTCATCAAAACTTAGGCCTAATGAAAGTTCACTGTTAATATCAACAAGCTCAGCATCTGTAGCCGTGGTTAATGCTACTTCAAGGACATTATTTACTGTAGCACTCCGGATGTAGATGTTAGAATTCATTATTGTTCCACTACATTTATGGTATAGATGTCTTTAGTTGGGTTTGCAAGTAAGCGTTTACTCATTTCTTCAGCTGTTGCCTCTGCTTCAGCTAATGAGGAGGCATTAAGTGCTATTGTGTATACTTTGCTTGTATCCACTTTTTCAACTTGGTAACCGAGTTCTTTCAATAAATGCGCAGTGGTTTCGCTTTCGGGGTTGCTGTGCCCAGATTTTAGACTAACGTCTATTTTAGCAACGTATTTCATGGAGTTAAATGAGAGTATAAAAGATTTAAACACTTTCATCAAAATAAAAGCAAATATTTAGGTTAAAATCATCTGCTTGTCATTATAAATAACTTCAACTACTTGTTTATCTGTGATTTCACCTATAACATCAGCCTCAACACCAGTTTGATAAAGAGCCGCCATTGCAGCATCAAGATCCGTTCTGTCTACAATTATACCAAAACCCCAACCCATGTTGAAAGTTTTGAACATTTCCTCATCTGAAATACAGTAACCCAATTCAGCCGCGGTTCTCTGCATTAAAGTAAAAATTGGTTGTGGGTGGAAATGGTCAAATCTAAAGCCGATACCAGGTGAGGCGTGTGTAAGGTTATTAAATTTGGTGTATGCGTCACCTGTAATATGTACTGCTGCTTTAATTTTTACTTTAGAGGCTAATTTAAGAAGGGGTTTAACATAGATTTTTGTTGGTTCGAGTGCTTCTAGTCCTATTTCGCGGTCTAAACTGTCAGGGATGTCTGTTGGTTCAAATTTTCCGCCCCATTGTTTGAAGAGAATTTTACGGGCAAGTGTAATGCCGTTACTATGTAGACCGCTACTAGCAAGTCCAATAATTGGGTCGCCAGAGTTAATGTTTTCGCCAGTGATTATGTCTTTTTTGTCTACTGTGCCAACAGATGATATAACCATGTCAAAACCGGCGTTTTTGTTTATACCTTTGATTATTTCTGCTACATCACCAATTTCTCCGCCAGTAACTGGGCAGCCTGACATTATTGCGCCTTTTGCAACGCCTGTTAACCAATCTTTGACTAAGTCAGGGTTGCTCTCTTGAGCGTGAATGTTATCGGCGATTGCGAGAGGTTTTGCGCCTGAACGTATAACGTCGTTTACAGCCATAGCGACTGCGTCTATGCCTATGGTATCATATTTTTTAATTAGCTGTGCAATTAGTACTTTTGTGCCTACACCTTCAATGACAAGGTCAAGATACTGATTTTGGTCTACTTGGAATATATTTCCGTAAGGCAATTTTAGAATTGAGCCAAAAATGTTTTGTGCATATGTTTCTTGTAGAATACCAAGTTGTTTTTTTGATTCTGCTCTCTGTTTACGGTTTACTCCTGCATCATCGTAAGTGTAATTTGTTGGCATCCAATTATTTCTCCAGTACATATTGATGTGTAACTTTGTTAGAGATAACGATTATGCTTGTCAACAGCTTAAAATACATAGTTTGAGGTTTATATGTTACTTTCAACTTTGACTTATACCTGTATAGCACAGGTTTAACAAACAATTAACTATAAAAAATTAAAAAATGAAAAATAAGTTAAGACAAAGAAAAGAAGCTGTTATGCCTTAATTTAGGCTATAGCTTTACTTAGAATACTTACCTTATCACAGTTTTCCCATGGAATGTCAACATCATCTCTACCAAAGTGTCCAAAAGACGCAGTTTTTTTGTAGATTGGACGTTTGAGATTGAGTTGGTCAATGACTGCACGGGGGCGCATGTCAAAATTTTTCAGCACTAGGTCAAGTATTTGTTGGTCTGGGATTTTTCCTGTCTCAAAAGTGTTGACCAATACGGATATGGGTTGGGCTACGCCTATAGCGTAACTGATTTGAACTTGACATTGTTCTGCTAATCCAGCTGCGACAATGTTTTTGGCAATGTAACGCGCCATGTAGCAGCCGCTTCTATCAACTTTGGATGGGTCTTTTCCACTGAAACATCCGCCGCCGTGGCTTCCTACGCCGCCGTAGGTATCAACAATGATTTTTCTACCGGTTAACCCTGAGTCTGCTAGTGTTCCGCCGATGACGAAACGACCTGTACCGTTGATAACATATTTTATATCTTCAGGTATCAAATTTGCGGGGATAACATGTTTTATTACTTTTTCAATTATTTGCTGTTTTAGAACTGCGTCTTCAACTGAGCCATTGTTTTGTGCTGCAATTACAACGGTTTTGACACATTGTGGTTTGCCATTTTCGTATTGGATGGTAACTTGTGATTTGCAGTCTGGACGTAGATATGGCATTTCACCGTTTTTACGCACCTCAGCTAAGCGTTTAACAATTTTATGAGATAACAGAATTGGTAGAGGCATAAGTTCTTTTGTTTCATTTGAAGCATACCCAAAGACCATACCTTGATCACCCGCGCCTTGCTCATGACCAACTGTTTCATCAACACCCATAGCAATGTCTGGTGACTGCTCTGTTAAGGAAACAATAACGCCACATGTTTCCCAGTCAAGACCGTCTTTAGAATTATCAAACCCAATTTCTTTTAGAGTTTTGCGAACAATATTTGGGATATTCACAGACGCGCTAGTAGTAATTTGACCTGTAATAATTACGGTTCCTTGCATGATAAGAGTCTCACAGTCAACTCTTGCCTTAGGGTCTTGTGTAAGTATTGCGTCTAAAACGCTGTCAGAAATTTGGTCTGCAACTTTATCTGGATGACCTTCCCCGACAGATTCAGATGTAAACAAATATTTTCCGTTCATTTTCATTGGAAACACTTTCTATTACTTGAATTGAGTGATAATTAATCAGGTGTTTTTCTTAAAAGCCTTTCTGATGC
>JAITBW010000141.1 GCA_031283385.1 Nitrososphaerota archaeon | reverse complement strand
TTGTGGGTGTGACTAGGCTTGATGGGGTTGGTGGTTTGGTTTATAGTGCTTGGGGTGGTGATGGTGATGATGATTGTTGGTAGGGTCTAATTAATTTGCGCCGAAGGCGCTTTGTTCTGAAACATAGTTATCTAATAAATTGGGAAACAATATGCTCTGTGTGCGGTGTTCTCCAGCAATATACTCCATAACCTTCACCATCAACTTGAATAGAACGTACCATGTACCTAGTTAAATGGCTATCGCTTAGAGTTTTGACACAGTCTGGTAAGAGGTAGGTAATTCACTGCGTCTTTTTTTGTTTCTTTTTTGGAAAAGCCAGAAATACTTTACTGTTAATTTTTATTATTTATTAGAAGGGATATTTGGGCAGTATGTTAAGCCACAGTTATCAAGATTACATTGATGGAATGAAGCGGCAATTAAGAGAGTTATACAATGTTAGTGATACTGCACGGGCTAAAGGCTTAGATTCTGCTTTAAAAACTGAGTGTCTTGAGGCTCAAGACATTGCTGATTTAGTTGAAGGGCTTGTTGGACCAAAGAATGTTGCTTTAAGTATTCGTAGATTAAGTAGTCAGATAGCTCGTGAAGAAGTAGCTTTCAAAGTTGCGCAAGAGATTGCTCAAGGGAACTTTGTTGAAGCGAATGAGAAGCGAACGCCTGATGAGTTAGCTGAACAGGCTATTAGGACTGCTCTTGCAATTTTTACCGAAGGTTTAACTGCTGCTCCCATTCAGGGTATTGCGCATGTTAAAATAAAGAAAAATGCTGATCAAACCCGCTATCTAGCGATCTATTTTGCTGGTCCTATTCGTTCGGCAGGTGGTACTGATCAAGCTTTAACGTTAGTTGTAGGTGACTATGTTCGTCGTGAACTGGGCTTGGATTCCTATAAGCCTACAGAAGAAGAGATTTCTCGGTTTGTTGAAGAGTTACGGCTCTATGAACGTTCTGTTGGGCGTTTTCAGTATCACATCCCTGATGAGGAACTGCATAAAGCTCTAAAACTTGTTCCCGTAGAATGCACAGGTACTGAGTCAGATCCTGTTGAAGTTTCTTCATATCGTAATTTGGAACGTGTGGAAACCAATCGTGTTAGAGGTGGTGCATTAAGAGTCATTAATGACGGTATTGTTGGTCGTGCTCAAAAGGTGTCTGTGATAATTGAGCGACTGGGTTTTGAGGGTTGGGATTGGTTAAAAAATTTTAAAAAAAAATCTGAGAAAAAATCTGGCGGTTTCATGGATGATGTTATCGCGGGGAGACCTATCTTTGCTTTTCCGTCGACTAGAGGGGGTTTTCGGCTTAGATATGGACGGTCACGTAATACTGGTCTTTCAGCAGTTGGCATTCATCCAGCTACGATGCTTGTGGTGGAGGGTTTTTTGGCCGCAGGTACTCAGATGCGTTTGGAACTTCCTGGAAAGGGCGGCGTTACAATGCCTGTAGATAGTCTTGAAAAGCCTGTAGTTCTTCTTAAAGATAATTCTGTTGTGCGGGTATCGCTTGAAAATTTTTCTGAAATTAAAGGGCGCATTCAAAAAATTCTTTTTCTTGGTGACATATTAATTGATTTTGGTGATTTTCTTTACTGTAACAAGAATCTTTTACCTTCTGGTTATGTGGAAGAATGGTGGGTTCAAGATTTAAAAAATGCTTTTATAGCAAAATTTGATGGTGATGCTAAAAAAGCTGCTGAGGTCTGTGGGCTTTCAGTACAACAACTTGAAAATTTTCTTATTGATCCTTTCAATAATAAGCCTACAGTTAAGCAAGCATTTGCTCTTTGCCAAAATTTGAATATACCCTTAGCACCAAATTGTCTTCTTTTTTGGTCTAGCTTATCTACGGTTCAAGAAGTCAACTGTTTGAAAAGTTGGTTATTTGGTTGTGATGTGCTCTCTGATCAGGGGTTTATATATAGTATAACGGGGGTTGCTAATGATGAAGTTTTATTGCTGCTTAGAAAAATTTTGTTACCTCATCGGGTGGTTGATGGTAAAGTTGTAGTTGAGGGTGAGGATGCTGCTGTTTTTGGTTTTTCTCTTGGTTATGGCACATCTCGGTTAAACGAGTTCATAGAGGCTGATTCGGTGTTGGCTTTGTTGTCTATTCTTAGTGGTGTGCCGATTAGTGATAAGGCTCCAAGCTATGTGGGTGGGCGTATGGGTCGACCTGAGAAAGCTAAACATCGAGAAATGCGGCCTTCTGTGCATGTGCTATTTCCTGTAGGGTTAGCTGGTGGTGTTCACAGAGATTTTGTTGAGGCTGGTAAAAAGGGTCCTGTGTTTGTTGAAATGGCTAAGCGTAAGTGTCCTCAATGTAAATCGTACACATTAAAAATTCAGTGCTCCTCATGTGGTTGTGATACGGTTGCTGTAAACTCGTGTCCACGATGTGGTAAAGCTTTGAAGGGTAGTTATTGTGATGTATGCAAAACGCAATCTGTTTTGTATTCTAGGCAGCCTGTTAATTTTAAGGAAATGCTTGCTTCTGCTTGTTCTTCTTTAGGTGTTCCTGTTCCGAAAATGCTTCGTGGTGTTAAGGGGTTGACTAATGAAGATAAAATGCCTGAGATTCTGGAGAAAGGTATTCTGCGAGCTAAATATGATGTGTCTACATATAAAGATGGCACAATTCGTTTTGACGGCACTAATGCCCCTCTAACTCATATAACGCCTGTGGAAATAGGTGTGTCTGTTGAAAAATTGCGGTCTTTGGGATATGTATATGATGTTTATGGCAAACCTTTAGTTACTCCTGAGCAGATTTTGGAATTGAAACTTCAAGACGTCGTTATCCCTCGAAAGGCTGGTAAATATTTTACTCAGATAGCAAATTTTATGGATGATCTGCTTGAACGTGTTTATAAAATGCCGCGATTTTATAACGTTAAACAGACGGAAGATCTTGTTGGGCAGTTGATTTTTGGTTTAGCTCCTCATACTTGTGCGTGTGTTCTTGGGCGCATAATTGGTTATACTAACCGTAATTTAATTTATGCTCACCCAATTTGGCATTCTGCTAAACGTCGAGATTGTGATGGCGATGAAGATGCTATAATGCTAGCTCTTGATACTCTGATTAATTTTTCGCGGCAATATCTGCCTGCTCAAATTGGCGGTATCATGGATGCCCCGATTTTAATGATTCCTTTTGTTAACACTAAAGAGGTTCAGCGGCAAGCTCATGATTTTGATGTTAGCACAAATTATCCTTTGGAGTTTTACAAAAAGTCTTACCAGAGAATTGACGCTAAAACGATAAGCTACATTATGGATACTATTAGTCACCGGATTGGTACTGAAGCGCAATTTGAAGGATTTATGTTCACGGTTCCCACAACGAACATTAACATAGGTAATGCACAAAGTTCATATAAAGACCTTAAAACGATGAATGAAAAAGTTGCTCTACAGTTAAGCCTAGGTGAACAGTTAGAAGCTGTTGAAGCTAATAGAGTTGCACTTAAAGTTATCAACACTCATTTTATGCGCGATATTGCTGGCAATCTACGTGCCTTCTCAACACAGTCGTTTCGATGTAAAAAATGCAACAAAAAATTTCGACGGTTGCCCTTGGCTGGGAAATGTTTTTTCTGCGGCGGAAATTTAACACTCACGGTTTACCGCGGTAACATTGAGAAATATCTAGCAATTGCTCAACGATTGGTGGATAACTATGGCTTACCCAAATATTATACTCAACGCTTACTTTTAGTTAAAGAAGAGATCTCTTTGTTGTTTGATAACAAGAAAGCTAAACAGACGCTTCTTTTTGATTTCGGTTAACTAAAACTTTACAAATGAATTGTACATATTACTACTTGAGGGGAAAATTTATCAGTACACTTCATCCGAATGCTTACTTAAAGAAAATTCGTAATGTACGTTGCGGACTTAAGGCAAGAACAAAAATTTTGTTTTTACTCGATGTTAACTTTTGTAGTGCTAGTGAATTATCCCATAAAACTGGTTTTTCATATAATGTTGTGATGCATCATCTACGATTAATGTATCGGGAAGGCATAGTTGAGCATAAAGGTAGTAAAAGATACGTCTGGGGTCTTACAGGTGTTGGACAGACGCGCCTAATTTGATTTTTATACACTTTTTATGCATGCTATTGTAACTATTGAGTATTGGGCGCGTCTCGCTAAATGATTTTCAAGGGGTCTCTGCGTTCGCTGTTGTAGCTGTAATCTCTTAATGCTGCGTTATTTGTCTTTGCTCATTAAAAACGTGTTCTTTTTTTACGTAACATTAATAATCTACAAGGAAATATGAGTGTATTTACTTAACTAAAAATAGGGATGTTAATGAGTAAGAAAAGGAAAGACTCAGGTCCAATGCCTGCTGCAAGTGCAGGGTTGCTTAGATTCTTTGAGGAAGAAACTGACGGTGTTAAAATTAGACCTGAACTTTTAGTGGCTATATCTATTACTTTAATTGTTGTATCAATTTTAGCAAAAATTTTCTTTTAAATTACTTTTTTTTAAATTTTTATTGTTTACTTTGAGGTCTTTGTAGCACTTCGACTCTTTGAACTTCTTTTAAGTTTAGATATAAATCGTTTGTTTCTTCTCTGTTTGCTACTTGCGGTATTGGCTGCGCAAGAGTTGAGCGTAAAACTATGGCATCTACTTCTGATATCCATATTCCTGCAACATCCTGAGCAACTGCTTCTAAAGTTCCCTCATAACCGTAGGTTGAATCTATTATTACTCTAATTTTCTTGCCAACATTCCTTTCAAGCATTTGAAATACGGACGGCGGCAAATTTTGCGCTGGCATAGACTTTGCAGAATTTACATAATTGTCATTTTGAGAATAAAACAGTTCTCCCTGCTAAATTGGTTCTTTGTATGTTGCATATTGACTTTTTAGGTTCAACCGGTCTGCGTGTTTTGAGCTTTTCCTGTATAAAACTGATATGCTACCTTGTTTGAAATTGTGAAATTTTGTATTTATTGTCAAATATTTTACCATTAATTTAAGTTACATTTTAATAATTCTATCCGCTTCAATAGAACTTAATTGGAGATGTTTGAACATGGTAAATAACGCTTCTGATAATTCCTTAAATGACTCTCTGGATGGCGCAGTGAAGCATTATTCCTCTATGTTCTTTTTACCCTCTTGCAAACGCCTAATCCTATTTACAGCCGCAATTTGTCTCTGTATCTTTGGCTTATCACTACATATTTTATTCCCTGAAGTTAAGGGAGCAGCAATAAGCGGCATATTTCTTGGTTTAACCTTATTTACTATAACAATTATCACCGACGCAATTCTGAGCAAACTCGTTTTAAAAGATCCAATTTACACCCTGCGCAGAACAGTGGCTTTGTCTTTTTCCTGCTGGATCTTCTGGGCGCTCTTTCTAATTATAGGTCTAGTTTTCGGAATAATATTTGATCCACTCTGGTGGTTTAAACTCTCTTTACTTGGATTTGGCATAGTTTTAACTTTACGATTTATTGTTTTATTTACAACTTCTTCCTCAAGTCACATACGACAGCTTTTAGTTGCGCTGTTTTGGCCTTACCTCTGCATTGGCCTCTTTTTAGTTTGTTGGATAAATCTGACAGACACTGTACTATCCTCTTCTTTGTTCTACTTTATAATTACGCCAATACTTGCCTATGTTACAGTATTCACATTTCTAAAATCCTTAGATAAAATAGGCAACCGCCTAAACGGTATGCCTGCCCTACCTTTGTTTAAGGCTTTCATACTTAACTGGGTACTTGATGCAAATGCGCCACTTGAAGAATATTTAGAAAAAATGGGTGAAACTGAAGACATAAATGTTATGCTATTACGTTTTAACACTTCTAAACCTAAAGCCGCTTTAATAGTGCCCTGTGTTCATCCAGGTCCATTCAAAAATATCGGTAGTAGCCTTTTGCCTTCTTTGCTTAAGAAACACTTTGAAGAAGCTTATGGATGTCAAACATGTACGCCTTTGGGCATTTTAGGTCATGAACTTGATTTAGCCTCTCAAGCACAAAACTTTAAAGTAATAACTAAAACTATCGAAGCAGCTAATTTTGAAACAACAGAAACTTTAGCTTCCCCACTTGTCCAAGTTACTGAAGGATATGCTACCGCTTCTTGCCAAATTTTCGGAAACACTGCTTTCCTTTCATTTACCCTCTCACCGAAAACTACTGAAGACCTCCCCCAAGAACTTAGACACACTGTACAAGAAGAAGCTCAGAAATATGGATTAAACAGCACACTTATCGTTAACTGCCACAACAGTCTAACTGACGTCATCGATACTGTAGAACATTTAGCCGAGTTTGAAGCTGCTGCATCCAAATGCCTCCAAAAAGTTGTTTCAATGCCAAAGAAACCTTTCAAAATCGGTTCTTCAACAATTTATCCTAAAGAATTCACCCTCAAAGAAGGCATGGGCACTGGTGGCATAACAGCAATAACTGTCCAAGTTGAAACTCAAACGGTCGTTTACATTGTTATAGATGGAAATAACATGATTTCCGGATTACGAGAAAAAATCCTCCACACAATAAATGTATGTGGATTTGATGCAAGTGAACTTTTCACCACTGACACTCATGCAGTAAGCGCACTCGTTACCGGCTCTCGAGGATATCATCCAATAGGCGAAGTTATGGACCAAGACCTACTAATCAAATATGTAACTGATGCTGCAAAAACAGCGGTCAATAACTTGGAACCAGCAAAAGCAGGATACAAACATTTGATTGTTCCACAAGTTCGTGTTATCGGAAAATCTCGTATAGCCTCACTTTCTTTACTTGTAGATGAAGCGATTACGAAAGCAAAACACCTTGTTACACCCATATTTTTTACTGAAGGCTTTCTACTTATCCTGCTTTTATCTCTGCTTTAAAAACAGTTTATTCTTCTATTTTTTCATCCGCTTTTTTGGTTTTCTCTTAAGAGCTGTGCCACAGATTTGACAAACACTAAATGAGCTATTGATAGAATACTCTTTGTGACATGCAGGGCAGTAACGCATCCATTCTAAAAGCCGCCGGATGCCAAATGTTGCAAGTGCGTAGAACTCAATATTATTTTGTTTTGCAACATTTTGAATTGAATAATCATCCGTTACAATTTCTGGGTGTTCCCCTTGTGATTTGAGTTCTAATGATAATGCCAAAAGTTGTATATCCGCTTCAGATAGAAGATATGAGTCTCCTATTTTATTTGCAGATGTTTTTATTTTATTAGAATATGTTTCCTGAGGGGTTTTAATTTTTACCTTGCCACTTTCAATTGCAGTATTAAACCGCATCAACGCCATTGAAGTTGTTTTTATTTCCTCCTGTACTTTTGGCACGGTTACTTGCTCTTTATCAACTGAGAAGGGGTCAAATCCTGCTAAAAATGCTGAAGTGTCTAGAACAACAATTTTTTTTTGAACATTACTATTATTATCTGTTTGTATTTTTTGT
>JAITBW010000124.1 GCA_031283385.1 Nitrososphaerota archaeon | reverse complement strand
TTCTTGTGCCTGTTTTGTACGTGTATTGTCAGGGTATATTATTATTTCGTGTACTCTAAATATTGCGGCTATTCGAGCGATTAAACCTATTTTGGATGTTTTTTCTCGCAGATGTGGCGTGTCAGAAATTATAGATGCTGGAATAGCTATTGTAAGTTTATTTTTGCTCAAACCGTATTATTCCTACATGTTTATTACGTTCAGCTTAAAAAGGTGTATGAGATATAAAAATAAGAAGTATATTTGAGGTTTAAGTGATGGATAAACATCGTCTAGAGGATCGCGAAAGTATCAAGGCGATAGATAAAGTGGGTATGTTAAATTATTGTCTTAGTATGCATACGCATTATCAGAAAGCAGCTAATTTGGCGGCGGGTATAATCACTAGTTATTCTAGACCTGTGAATATTATTATTACTGGGATGGGTGGTTCAGCTATAGGTGGTGAGCTTCTTAAAGATTGGGCAAAAAGTAATGTTTGTATTCCTATAGAGGTTAATAGGGAGTATCATTTGCCTGTTTATGCTAATGATGAGACTTTGGTTCTTGTAACTAGTTATACGGGGGATACAGAGGAGACTCTGAGTTCTTTACGTGATGCTATTAAGAAAAAGTGTATGATTTATTGTATAACAAGTGGTGGTACACTTATGGAGATTGCGGAGAAGCTAAAGATTCCGTATTTGCAAGTTCCAGCAGGTATGCCGCCTCGTGCAGCTTTACCGTATATGCTTATACCTTTGCTGGTTTTTCTTGAGAAAATAGGTTTAACGTCAAGAGTTTCTGCTGAATTAGATGAAGCAGTGTCTGTTATAAAAGCTATTGAAATGCAAAATGCTGTTGAAATTCCAGTTAAAGATAGTCTAACGAAAACATTAGCAGTAAATATTGAAGGTTTTATCCCCATGATTTACGGTTTTGGCATTTTCAGTAGTGTTGCAAGGCGACTTAAGCAGCAGATTAATGAGAATGCTAAAATGATGTCAAAATGGGATAATTTTCCCGAGTTGAATCATAATGAAATAGTTGGGTATGAAAAGAGTGAAAACATGAAAAATGTTTTTGTCGCAATTTTTATACGAGATAATGATGAGCCTGTAGAGATACGTAGTCGTATTGAGATAACAAAAGAGCTCATAAAACCAGCAGGGATAGGCATTTATGAAATTTGGAGTCAAGGTAGAGATAATCTTGCAAAGATGCTCTCAGTTGTTGCTGTGGCTGATTTTTTGAGCAATTATCTGGCTGTGCTACGTGAAATTGACCCTACGCCAGTTCAAACAATTGACAAGTTAAAGAGTTCTTTAAAAGAGAATTGTATAAGAGAGCAAGTGATAAAAGAAATAGAAAAAATTACTGGTACAACTTTTGTAGCGCATTCGCAGCGTTTTTAAAAAAGGAAGGTTTAGGCGTTTGTGTAACGCTTGAATTCTTCATCAGCTGTTGTTATTGAAGTAATTTTAGGTGGGCGTTTGAATCCGTAAGCGCAAATTGGTTCAATTGCGCCATTTTGTTTTTTAGTTAATGCTACTTTGACTGCGCGAATTACATCTAGAAGTACACTACCCGCGTTTGGTGCGTCTACAGTTTGGAATTTAAGGTCAATTTTAATGGGTGTATTGCAGAAGTAGACGCCGTCAATGTAGAAATAGCTGTCACGTTTGTTTTGTAAGAAATCAACATAGTCAGTTGAGCCTGCAACAATTTGTGTTTTATAGGGTAATGCTGAAGCGACGGCTTCTGTTTTAATTGTGCGTTTTGCGTCTCTTGTGCGTTCGAGAGTGTCTACAGACTCTGCGCCGCCGCCGACGTCAAGTTGATAAGTTTCAGTGATTTTTACTCCGCTATCAGAGAGTAGTTTAAGTAATGTTTTATGTAATGCTGTTGAGCCAATTTGGTCTACTAAATCGTCGCCTACAAGGGGTAAGTTTGCTTCTTTGAATTGTTTTTCCCATGAAGGGTCGCTTGCGATAAAGTTTGGTGTTGCATTGATAAATGCACAGTTTGCGGCGATAGCTTGTTTTGCATAGTATTCAGTTGCCTTAACTGCTCCACTGGGAAGCAAGTTTATAACTATTTCAGCATCTGCTTCTTTGAGAGTTTTAACTATATCAACCTCAGCTTTGACACTTACCTGAATGATATGTTTAGTTGATTCGCCAACTCCATCTAGAAGTGGTCCTTTGTTTACTATAACGCCCGTTTTTGGTACTTGTGAAATTTGTGGGGTATTATTTGGTTCAGCATAAATTGCTTCTGAGAGATCTAAGCCAATTTTCCGTTCATCTACATCAAAAGCTGCAACAACAGTTATGTCATCGGGAACATATCCTGCCAATGTTGGGTTTCGTAAACCAACAATTTCTTCTGTTTTTGCAGTATTTCCGTAATAACTTAAACCTTGAAGGAAGGCTGAAGCACAATTTCCAACACCGATTAATGCAACTTTAATTTTTGGCACTTCTTTTGCACCTACTTAACTTGCATATTTGTGTTAGCCCTTATAAAAAAGCTACGCCGCAACAAGGGTGCATATAAGAAGAAAATATGGAAAAAAACTTTTTTGTTTTCATGTTGTTTAAAAAAGCTTTTAGTATTGTATGTATTAGGTAACATAGAACCAGACGTTTTAGAGTAGGCGTTGGGTTTACGGTTTAATAGAGGAGATATGGATGAGTGAAATGGAAAAGTCAGGTTACAAAGGCATAGCATTACGTTTGCTTAAAGATGCTAACTGTCAAATTGGAGATATTGTGCGCATTACCAGTAAGGGTAAAGTCTATGAAGGAATCCTAATTCCCCGTTCTGAGTTGGGAGATGCTACAAATATTATTATAAAAATGAAAAGCGGCTATAATGTGGGTATAGCTGCTTCTGAGAATGTTACTGTTGAAAAGGCAGGTGTTGGCACTAAGCCTATGTTTGCATCGCCTGCTCTGCCTGAGCAGAACTCTGTTTTACCTCATGTTGTAATTATGAGTACCGGAGGAACCATTGCTAGCCGTGTTGACTATAGAACAGGTGCTGTGCGCTCAGCTATGTCAGCAAATGATCTTTACGGTGTTGTACCAGAGCTTTCAGAAATTGCTCGCGTTGACACCGAAATTGTTTTCAGCATTTATAGCGAAAATTTAACACCGAAAAATTGGACCACACTTGCCCAAAAAATTGCTGAACACATAAATCAAAAGGTAGATGGCATCGTAATTGCTCACGGCACAGACACCATGGGATACACTGCAGCCGCGTTAAGTTTTGCATTACAAAATTTGCCAGTGCCAGTTATTTTTGTTGGATCTCAGCGTTCATCTGATCGTCCAAGTAGTGATGCTGCAACTAATTTAATTGGCGCAGTTAAAGCTGCAGGCGAAGCACCTTTTGCTGAAGTGGGTTTAGCTATGCATGAAACAATCTCTGATTCAGCTATTGCTGTACATAGAGGCGTTAAAGCACGTAAATGCCATACAAGCCGTCGTGACACATTCAAATCCATTAACGGCTTTCCAATAGCTAGAGTTTTAAATCAAGAAATTCTCATGCAAGAAGGCGATTACACACGTCGCGACTTTTCAAAACAGTTAGTGTTGAAGCCTGATTTTTGTGAGAAAGTTGCACTTGTAACGTTTTATCCAGGTATGGATCCATCAGTTATTGATTTTTACGTTAATCAAGGTTTTAGAGGCATTTTGCTTGAGGGTTCTGGTTTAGGACATGTTAGCAGATTTTGTTTTGACTCTATCAAAAACGCCATAACAAAAGGCGTAGTTGTAGCTCTTGCGTCTCAATGCATTTGGGGTAGGGTTAACATGAATGTTTATGATACTGGACGTGACTTGTTGAACATGGGTGTTATTCCACTTGAGGACATGTTTCCTGAGACAGGGCTTGTGAAACTTATGTGGGCACTTGGACAGTCTAGCAATTTAGAGGAAGTAAAGCAGTTATTGATAACTAATATTGCAGGCGAATTTACACCATGCACATTACCTCAAGATAAAATTATTTACGGAGCACAGTGAAATGGCAACTACTATAGATTACGCTAAAATTGGTTTAAAAGTCGGCTTAGAAATCCATCAACAACTTAGTGTTGGCTCAAAACTATTTTGCAGCTGCCAGCCAGAGTTGTTTAAAGATGAGCCTGAAACAACTTTTTTGCGTCGTCTTCGTCCTACGCAAAGCGAGCTAGGACAAGTTGACCCAGCAGCGTTTTTTGAGTTTCAAAAGGGCGTCAAAATTATTTATGAGGCAAATCATAAATGCGCATGCCTTGTAGAAATGGATGAAGAACCACCCCACCTGCTAAACATGGATGCATTAAAAGTCGTTCTTACAGCGTCTCTTATGATGAATATGCAGCCTGTTGATGAAGTGCATGTTATGCGTAAAACAGTTATTGATGGTTCAAATACTACAGGTTTTCAGCGTACATGCATAATTGCCTTAGATGGCTGGATAAAAGTGGGAGAGAAAGTTATTCCTATGCAGGCAGCGAGTCTTGAAGAGGATGCTGCGCGTAAGATATGTACTGAGGATGAGGGTAAAACTATTCGTTATCGTGTAGATCGTCTTGGAATTCCGTTAATTGAAGTTGCTACAGCACCTGTGATATATTCTCCGCTTGAAGCGCAGCATGTTGCTTTAGCAATTGGCAGGATTTTGCGTGATACAGGTAAAGTTATGCGTGGTCTAGGTGTTATTCGTCAAGATCTTAATGTGTCAATTCCAAATGGCGCATTAATTGAAATTAAAGGTGTACAGGAATTAGAGTTAATTTCAACAGTAATTGAATATGAAGTGCAACGTCAACTCGGATGGATTAAGGTAAAAGAAGAGCTGCATAGTCTTGGCATAAGTAAAGATGTTTTAAAGCCAGAGTTTGTTGCCGTTACAGATGTATTTAGAGAGTCAAAATCAAAAGTTATTCGAAAAGCTGTGGATAAGAACTTTAAAGTTTTTGCAGTTAAACTTGCAGGATTCGCTGGGCTTTTAGGCAGAGAATTAATGCCTAATTTCCGTGTTGGCTCAGAACTCTCTGATTACGCTAAATTTTGGGGCAGAGTCGGAGGGATATTTCACACCGACGAAATGCCTAACTATGGCATAACACCAGAAGAAGTCACAAAAGTATGCAAAAAAGTTAACGCTACAGAAAACGACGGCGTAGTATTTGTCGCCGACATAGAGGAAAACTGCAAAGATGCACTAAAAGCAGTAATAGAACGCACACAAGAAGCCCTTATAGGTATACCCACTGAAACTAGAACAGCAAAAGACGACGGCACAACACGCTACATGCGACCACGACCCGGAGCAGCTAGAATGTATCCTGAAACGGATATTCCAGCTCAAGCAATAACAGAAGAACTTGTTAAAAATGTTCAAGCTAATCTACCAGAACCAGCTGAAAGAAAACTTGCACGCTTAATGAAACAATACACGCTAAATGAGAAACTGTCAAAACAAATAATTGACTCTGAATATGCCACTCTATTTGAAGAAATAGTTAAAGAAACTAGTACAGTTACCGCTTCCACTGTCGCCGCATTTCTCACAGAAACTGTAAAAGCACTCAAACGTGACGGCGTTACCGTTGAAAATGTTGATGAAAAACAAATTAAAGCATTATTTGCCGCTGTCGACTCAGGTACCCTTGCTAAAGAAGCAACAGCAGATGTCTTTAGCTGGCTCGCAAAAAACGAGAACAAAACTATTCAAGATGCAACAACCGCATTAGGTTTGAAAATGTTTACAGAAGCAGACTTGGAAATTATTGTTAACCGCATTATCACTACTAATAAACAGGTAATTGAACAGAACGGCAAAAACGCGTTTGGCATGTTAATGGGTATAGTAATGAAAGAAGTCCGAGGTAAAGCCACACCAGAGCTAGTTAGCAAAATTTTAAAACAAAAACTTTAACTAACTACCTTCTCAATTTTTTATAAACACTATTTTCTCAGTACACATCTAAAAAGCAGACAACTAACATAAAATAGAGGCAAATAGAATACATTCAGCAATGAAGAAGTAAATGCTTGCAGCGCATTTTCAGTTAAAAACTAGCGAATTTAAGAAAACTATTAATT
This sequence comes from Nitrososphaerota archaeon, assembly GCA_031283385.1. Lineage (GTDB taxonomy): Archaea > Thermoproteota > Bathyarchaeia > Bathyarchaeales > Bathycorpusculaceae > Bathycorpusculum. The sequence goes on along the minus strand of JAITBW010000124.1, from coordinate 6,458 downwards.
ATACCTCCCCCCCCCCCACATAAATGATGTATAATGGTGAATAAATGAAACAGGTAAAACTATGGGCAGTAGTTATAATATTAATGTTGCTAATTGGCTCAATAGTGGTTATAAGCTATATTATGCTTAACAAACAAGAAAAAGGGTCACAAAAACCGTTTTATGTCGGAGTTACCTATTGTGGTGACTCCGTTCAAGAAGCAAAAGAACTCATAGATAAAGTAAAAAACTACACAAACCTCTTCGTTCTGCAATCTGAACCTTTTTGGTGGAACATTACCATTCTGGAAGAAATCGGTGATTATACAATTGCGTCAGGACTAAACTATGCTGTTAGCGGTGGCACAAGTACTGCATACGTGAACTGGTGGGTAAATGATGCAAAAGAAAGATGGGGAGAACCATTTATTGGAATCTATTACAATGATGAACCGGGAGGAAAAATGCTTGATGCTCATGTTACATTGGAAAGTACAGTTATCCACGACGAGTTTATTGGAGGAGGTATTAGCGTAAATGAAACAATCATAAAACATAATATGGGCGAAATCACCGTTTATGATGAAAAACAAACTACATATTTCCCTGATGGCACGATTAATGTCATTATATATCAACATGATGAACAGGGTAGGGTACTTCGTCCTTCATCAATCCTTATTATATATCAACCCAATGGGACAATTACAGTACATGAAAACATCTTTGACCAAGAGAATAGAAATGTTTACACAGCAGAAAACATTACAAAATACCAATTACCAATACAACCATATGAGGAAATTTTAAAGCAAAACCCTATACAAACCTTTGATGACTCAGCTAAAGCATTTGTAAACGCAACTAAGGAAACATTGGAAAATCGGTTTTTGGACAAAGCGCAATTAGAAGAGACAATTTTAGTTTTTACATCTGATTATGGTCTTTATTGGTGGGATTACCAAAGCGGTTATGATCTAGTACTGGCGCAGTTAGGTTGGAATAACTCTATAATTCAAGAAATTGGTCTAGTAAGAGGAGCGGCAAATCTGCAAGGTAAAAGCTGGGGTACTATAATCACTTGGAAATACACTCATGCACCATATCTCGCAGATGGTGAAGAAATATTTGAACAAATGAAAACCTCCTACGAAAACGGAGCAGAATACGTGCTAATTTTTAATTACTCAGAAGATCCAGAAAATCCTAATACATTGCAAGAAGAACATTTTCAGGCCCTAGAACGGTTCTGGAATGAGGTAGTACAAAACCCCAAAGTAATTCACTGTAGCATTAAAGCCGATGCAGCTCTGGTTTTACCACAAAACTACGGATGGGGTATGCGACACCCAGAAGATAACATATGGGGTATATGGCAAGCAGATGATACATCACAACAGATATGGAGTCAACTGCAAGGTAAAATAGACGAGTACGGACTAAAACTAGATATAATATACGAAGATCCAAACTATCCTATAGAAGGAAAATATTCTAACATTTATTATTGGTATCAAGAATAGTAAAATTTCACTTTTTTGACTAATAAAAGCGTCTATTGGCGTATTTGCACAATACAGACGCATGTTAGATGTGAAAAGTGTGCGTGTAAGGGTTTTCTGGCTATTTTTTATGGGTATCTATAGTCTGGAGTTATGTTTTAAATTCCAGTTTTTTGGGGTTAAACACTAAGAATTTGGTATTGCGCATGTAACGGCCTATTCTTGGAATGAGACCTGTAGCGTCTGTACCTAATTTACAGGTGAGTATTTGTTCGAATAATCCGAGTGATTCCGTATTGATAACATCGCGGTTTAATCGTGTACGTTCAAGGGTTGAGGTAACTTCATCGAGGGTTGTGCCTAAAATTATGAGGCGATCCAAAAGTGAGTCTTGCCAATTTTTAAACATTGATGTTTGTGTTATTGAAAGTTCTGCTTCAAGTGTGTTACCAGTATCAGGTGTAGCAGTGATTTTGATGTTAATGGGCAAATCAGTGCTTAATGCAAATATTTCGGCGATTTTTTTGAGTGGTACATCTTTTCCGTCTAATAGTTGAGTCTGTATGGTTGCAAGAGGGATATTTGCGCAGATTGTTTTTGGTTCTAATATGCCGATATCAATTAGTAATGTTTCTGTGTTAGTTATTTTTTGGATGTATCCTTTCAATTCAGATCCTGTTGAAATTTCATGTATGTTATTTGGGCAGGTTCCTATTTGTTTGGTTATGTAGCTTTTTGCTACGTTTTCGTCTTCGCCTGTTACTTCTACTTGTACCCATCTGTTAACTGGGTTGCCTAAAATTTGTATTTGGGCATCTAGATCTTCAAATGTTGTCTGTAACGATTCTTCTATCTGTCTAAGTTGTCCTTTATTGTATGCTTTTGTAAATAAGGTTAGTTTTGTCAATGTTGTTACCTCTCAAGTAGGCTGATTATTTCGTTGTAGAGTTTTCTAACTCTTTCGGCGGCGTCGTCTAATTTTTGGTCGTGTAGCTGTTTTATTGTTGTTTCCACGGGGACGCGGTCGTTGCCGCTGATGCATTTGTCAGCGTAGCAGACAATTTTTTCTTCTAATGTTTGGGGGATATAGTTGTCTTTTGGCCATTTGTGTTGTTCTGCTTCTTCATCTGTAATGCCGGCTCCTACGTGTCGTTTAATAATGCAAATTACTGGGTCGGGCAGACCTTCGGCTTGTGCAAGTTTCATGCCCTCAATGGCATGGTTTATGCTATGAGTTTTAGAGCGGCCGAGGTCATGTAAAAGTGCGCCTGCTTCAATTAGAGCTAAGTCTATAGGGTAATTTTTTGCTTTAAATTTTTCGGCTATTTCGAGAGCTAATGAGGCTACTGTTTGGCAGTGTGTTATTACTTTTGGTGAGCAGTTGTTTTTTTGTAGGATTTCTATGGCTTGCTCCCTGTTGGGAAGCGGTTTATTCACCGAGTTCCTTCCTTAGATGTGTCACTTTTTCTGAAAGTTTGCTGATCATTTGTTCGTTTCCAAAATGCGCTAAGGGTTTACCGCATGTGTTGCAGTGGAAGACAAGTTCTACTGCTTCTTCGAATGGAACGCGTTTACATTCTGCAGTGTTGCAGAAATAAAAGTCATGATTTTGTTCATATTCAAGGCGGACACTGAGTTTTTCAAGTACTCGACGTTTTTGGCTTAATATAAAGCCTTCAAGTTGACCGGGTTGAAGTTTCCAGTGAAAGATAAACCAGCCTGTTTTAGGGTCGCGTGTTCTGCGTAAGCTTACAAGGGAGTGGTCATAGAGTTTATAGAGGATTTTGCGGACACTGTTTAAGCGTATGCCTGTTTTATTGGCTATTTCATCGTCTGTTATCTCGTCTACGCCCTTTAAGTGCTCAATAAGTACAACAGCTTCTTCAGCTCCAAGAGCGTTAGCCACTTTCATTAAAGTTGTATCATCGATTGTTGACAACATGCTCAGTTTTCCTTAATTGCACTAATACAATATTTTGATACATAAAACTCTTCGTACACACTTACGTTTTTTCTTCATTAACTTTAATGTTTTTGCCATGCTTTTGAGGAATAATTTTCACTTCAGCTTTCTCAAAATCTACTGTTAACTCTTTACCTTCAAAGTAACGATCTAAAAAAATTGCTAACGCGCTACATTCGCTATGAGGCTGATTTCCAACGCCTATGTTAAAATCAGAAATTTCTGTGCTATAGAATTCTCCAGGAACTTTTTGACTGCCCACTAGGAGAAGAATGTTTTTTCCTGTTTCACGTATATGAGATAAGACGTTGCTTGTTTGAATATTTTCGCCATAAGCGGTTAAGTGAACTACAATGCCGCCTTGGCTTTTCCAGTCACGGACAACGCTACGCCAATTAAGACCCATGTTGAAAGTGAAATCGCCACCCCAATGCTTTGTAATGCTTTTCACAGTTTTCTCTATAGACTTGTCCTCAATGTCTGAGAGAATAAAGCCTGACGCACACATAGCACGAGCGGTTAAAGCGCAATGAGTAGTTAATCGAGAGTCTCTATGAATACGGTGACCCCACCTTAAAACAACAATTTTTGGTCTACTATCAATTAACTGATTTGGCGTATTTTCCATCGAGTTTTTCCACTTTACTTCTTATCTGCTCAGCTACCTGAGGATCAACTTCAAATGTTACCTCTACATGGTCACCTAAGAATTCTTCTTTTTTAACTTCAGCTTTTTTATGAACCCAAGAAAGAAAAGGCATCACTTCTTCAGTTAATGGCACAGAAAAACTGCCCTTCACATAATTTTCCAACATTCTTACAATCTGAGCTTTTAACACATCAAGATTAGTGCCTTTTTTTGCTGAAATCAAAAGAGGATTCTGAACTTTATCCTTTAAAGCCTCAAATTTTTGATCTATATCTTCAGGATCAATCCTATCAACTTTATTTAACACAGTAATCTGAGGAATCTCACCTGCACCTAAACGATTAATAGTATCTTGACAAACCCCAAGTTTTTTTTCAATCAACTCAAGAGGCTCATCTAAATCTAAAACAAAAATGATTAAATCAGAATAAATGGTCTCTTCAAGTGTTGAATGAAAAGCTTCTATTAACGAAATTGGCAAACGATCAATAAACCCTACAGTATCAGTTAATAGAAATTTACGATTAGAAAACTTTACCATACGCGTCATAGTTGAAAGAGTAGTAAACAATGTCCTATCAACCATCGCATCCGCTTCAGTAAGAGTATTAAAAAGAGTACTCTTACCAGCACTTGTATAACCCGCCAATGAAACAGATAAAAACCCAAGCTCTGTACGCCGCACCCTCTGCAAAATACGCTTTGTACGAATCTCTTTAAGCTTTTTAAGAATCGTTTGAACCTGAGCTTTAATAGCATCACGATAAACATCCGCTTCATAAACACCTATACCCATAAAACCCGGCTGCTCACTACCCCTACATAAACGAACTTTCTCTCTGGCATGCCTAAGCTCATTTTGCAAAGTTGCCAACTGTATCTGTAACTGAGCCTCAGTAGTTGTAGCACGACGAGCAAAAATCTCTAAAATAAGCTGAAACCTATCAATAACTTCAACCTTTGTAGCTTTAGCAAGATTATAATTCTGCAACATACGTAAAGAATTATCAAAAATTACTTTACAAGCACCTGTTTCCTTTACCAAATTTGCAAGCTCTTCAACTTTCCCTGCACCAATCTGATACCTAGAATCAGGAGGTCGCGTCTGCTCAAGAGAACCAACCACTGTATAACCTGCTGTCTGCGCAAGAGACTTTAACTCGACAAGACTTGACGCCTCACGATTAAGACGCCTCTGAGCTATGATTGCTTTCGTCCCTTATGCTCCTCCGCAGAACCACTATCAATTTCAATAAGATCACCCAACGTCATCTCCTGATTCTTACCTGCCGCCATAGTTGGCACAGGTTTCTCTTCTTCTATAGGAACAAGCAGCTTTATTTTTAATGTATGTTCAAGTTTGTTAACAAGCAAATCGTTTGGCACCATTTTACCAAGTTCAACATGTTTCAAAACTGAAGCACGTTCACTAATTTTTAAGCCAAGCTCTTCATGCGAATAACCAAGTTTTTCTCGGGTGACACGAATTAGGGCAGCATATCCTTCAACGAGTTCTTGAGTGATTTCTACTTTTGCAACAAGATTTCGCTTCTTCTGCACTAGCTGTGGCGGTTTCTTTGGTTTAGCTGCTCCTGTGGATGGAGCTGCAGCAGAACCTACACCACTACTACTGCCTGACGAAACAATTAGAAATGGCGATTTAGGCGCAGAGCGTTCTTCGTCAGGATAAATAAGTTTCCCATGTTTAGCACATTCAGCACAAACAGTTAATTTCGCACCTTCAATATTTACTCGAATTGGATCAGCGTGAATTTTGCGTCCACAAACTTCGCATCTCACAGTACTTTCACCTTTAAATTATTTATTTAACATGATAAGTTTATACTTATCGAAACAAAAGGGAACTAATCACGGGAATATATAATGGAAAAGCAACTGGATAAAATCTGGAGCATAGCGGATTACCAATTTGGCAAAAACGTAGGCAAAAAATTATTCCCAGAAAACGTAACTTTTGAACTATCAAAACGCACAGGCAGAATACGCTTTATCAACCTCAACAAAGAACGCCTAGCAACACTAAGACCAACGGACGGCCTATTTTCCCTAAGCCTCAAAGTCGCCAAATACATAGTTGAAAACATTCCAGAAGCAAAAGGACTTATCACGTTAAAAAATGAGGTCTCACAATACATCGCAGCAGGCGGCGATGTTTTTGCAGTTCATGTTGTTCAAGTAGATGATGAAATTCGCGCAAAAGACGAAGTTATAATAGTTGATGAGAATAGACAACTCTTGGCAGTTGGACGCGCAAATCTCTCTGCACCAGAAATTCGCGCATTTAAAACAGGTGTCGCAGTTAAAGTGCGACATGGTGTAAACAAAGATTAACATCATTTTTGTT
>JAITBW010000123.1 GCA_031283385.1 Nitrososphaerota archaeon | reverse complement strand
TGCAATCATAGAGACAGCAAAAGTCATCATCATTAGTACTGCCACTATTGAAATTATATTTTTATTTTGTTTCATTTTTTTTATTTTCTCCATTTATGAAGCATACCCCAACAGTTTGCTATTTTATATAGATAACGGTAAAAGAAAGAGCATAAAACTGTTTTTTGATGTCATATTGCTCAAAAAAAATATACGACACTATAACATGTTGTATTTTTGTAATAATCTACAAAGCTTTCTCAGCATATACTAATAGAGCTTTTTTGTAAAAATAGTAATGATAAATTTGGTTTTAAGAAGGTGAAGTAATAGTAATTGCTTTTAGAAAGCTTATGTATTATAGTTTTGAGGTATAATTAAAACTATGTCAATACAGAAAATTCCAGAAAAAAACTCTGTTTTTTTCGAATGGTTTAATCAGTACTCAGGTATACTGTTAAAAACGCCAACAAAAACTTTTGCGATAGACCCTGTTGACGTTAAGCATAAACATTTGAAAAATATTGACATAATTTTACTTACACACGAACATTATGATCATCTTGACACACGTCTTGTTAAAGATGTCCAAAAGAACACAAACTGCACAATTATCGCTGACCCAGCATCAGCTTTTCAACTAAAACCACATATCCCAATCGATAAACTCCAAGTAATACGCATTGGAGAGGTAATTAAAGTTGGCGAAGTTTCCATTAAAGCAGCTAAATGCAACCATGAAGCCAGATACCCAAACACTTACATTATAACAAGCGAAGATGGAGTAAAAATTTACCACACCGCAGACAGCTTACCCTTTCCAGAATTAGCCAAAATGGGTCTTGACGAAAAATTTGACCTAGTATTCTGCAGTGTAGGCATAGCTAAAAACGCTTCACCAGAAAGCGGATTTGAAATCGCACGTTTAACAAAACCACCCCTAGTAGTTCCATACCACAGCAATTCTCAAGCTAACCAAAAAGCCTTCCAGCAACTTATAAAAAAAGAACTACCCCGAACCGCATGCTTAATCCCAGAAATAAACAAAATATACCAAATCTCAAAACAAGTAAAAACTCAAAACAAATAAAAACGATGCCACGCCACTCGCATAAACGCCATAAAACAAGTTACTTCAACGATTTACCTTAATATTCATACTCAATAAAATTTGTTTGCTCAAGCAACTCGTGCAGTTTATCTACAGCAGCATAAACATCTTCCTCATTTTTAGCACCTGTACAAACCAATTTCCCACTCGCAAACAATAAAATAACCACTTTAGGAGACTCCATACGATAAATCAAACCTGGAAACTGCTCAGGTTCATACATGGTATTCTTTTTTAACATATCAGCTGCTTTCTCAAGATCAGTCATTCCACCTAAATTCCCAGAAGCAACAATATTTTGAATTTTAAACTCTGGTTTACTTATAATAATTATTCCACTTTTCTTCAATTCCTTAATTACATTCATTACTGCACGTCTAGCTTCCTTTGTCGACTTAGCACCTGTACATACCATTTTTCCAGAATTAAAAATCAAAGTCGTAGTTTTAGGACGCTTCAAACGAAAAATTAAACCAGGAAAAGTATCAGGAGCATACTTTACATGATAATTCTGAGGCTCCACATGTTGTTGTGTAGATAATTGAGACTTTTTAGACTTTAAACGAGAACCTATGCCGGGAGCTTTTTTAGTAGTGTCCTCCACAGGGGAGCAACCTTTTAAAATAGAGTTAAGGTCAACTTTTTGACTAATCGTTGCAGAGGCTACAACGTTTTCTATACTTATAGTTGCTTTAACTTGTGGCACATACTTCCCCCCATTATTACTTCATACATATTCCTATTAGTTATAAACTTTATAAATACACCTACTTTAAGTGTACAAACCTTTTCAGCCAAACAATCTCGTTACATTTTTCAGCTATACAGACGTCCATTTGAAACAGATTTAACTCAAAATTGTAAGAAACTTGCCCCAATTCCACAAAAGAATGTTATCCAAACTCTTAATGTGCAGTATTCGTTTTATTTAATAGAAAAAGTTTGGTTTAAGCTATTATGTTTTGTAATTGTTTTTGTTTTGTGGCGTTTTTGATTTCTAATGCGATGCGTCGGCCCATGTACATGTTTTCGCCGTATCGTAGGTAAGCGTAGGGTGATGTTCCTATGCCTATGTTTGTGCCTGCTACTATGCGTGCTGAAATTTCGAAAGTGTAAATTTTTAGGTCATCGGTGATTACTGTTTCAAGGCAAAATGGTCCTATGATGCCGGGTGGTGCAAGTTCTATGGCTTTTTTATGTACTGCTTCGCCCATGCGCATAATTTCAGGTAGCAGGGATTCGCGGAGGACTAGTGGAAAGTTTCCAACTACGGTATATGTTGGGTTAATGTTGATTTCGAGTTGTTCTGATGCAGGAATTTTTCCTAGGGAATCGACAGCGGTTTCGTATCGTCTGTCCATAGCTAGTAGTTCAACATCATTGTCATTTATAATGCTGCTAAAATAGCTGGGATATACATTTACTCCTAAAACGTACTCTTGTAGGTGTACAGTTTCAATGTCTTGTCTTGTAATTAAGCCGCGTTTAACCATTTCGTCGGCTTTTTTGTAGAATTCTTTAGTAGAGTTAGCAAGAAAGTAGCCTCTGCCGCCTTTAGCTCCTTGTAGTTTTGCGATAACAAGACGGTCAATATCGTCAGGTGACTGGAAAGTTGCAGGTAATAATAATCCGGCCTCGTGTAGCCATTTTTCTTGACTTTTACGGTTAGCTTCCCAATGTAACAATTTGCGGTTGCCCATCATAGGTACTTTAAGACTGCAGGTAAGTTGTTCCATGCTAAGGTATGCAGTAAAGGAGCCATGGGGAATTAAAATAGCGTTAAGACTACGGAGGCGTTCTTGTATGTTTTCGTTGAGAAGCTCGGTGAAATCGTTAACAAGTATAAGTTCATCAACAACAGGATATTTTTGGTACATAATAGCGTCTTTTTCTTTACAAATACAAACAGTACGCAGACCCTCATCTTTTGCTCCTTTAAAAATATTAAGCGAAGAATGAGAACCTAAAGTGCAGACTGAAAGCTTTGACATATCATATTTATCAACAATTTTTTGTATATCTTGAGCCTCTATCATGTAACCACTTCAGACAATCTGCCTTTACGTAAAGCCCGTTTAATTTCCATAGCAACACGTTTACCCGGACCAACTTCAACACCATATTTATACTTCATATAAGGAGAAGTAGACTCAACACAAGGACAACCAGGAACACGCGGACTTACATCAAATACACGAAACTCTAAATCTTTAGTAACAGCACCCTGCAACGCAAATAAACCAATCATACCAGGAGGATACTCTTTATAGCAAACAGAAACAAATTTTTCAGCAGCATCAAAAATTTTCTCCAACTGGCTCTCGCGCATAGTTACACCCTGATGACCAATTTCAATGTTCTGCGTAGGAATTTTCAGTGCAAGCTGCTCACTAGCAGGCATATCAAGAACTCCGTCAAGATCCGTTTGAATACGCCTATCAAACCCTAAAAGGTCAATTTCATCATTTAACGGTGAATAGAAATAATTAGCGTTAAATTTTGCGCCTATAACATATTCTTCTATAACAGCCTCTTCAAGAGCTTCTTGGGTAATAATTCCAGCGTTTAACCGCTTTTCTGCCTCACGCTGATACTCCTCATAATTTGAGGCATAAAAAAAGGCTCGCTCAATAGAACGCTCTTTTTCAGGAACTTTAATTATCGCAGGGCAATCAATCTCTTTAGGAGAGCTAATACTACGAGGCAACTCTATACCCGCCTCTTTTAATAACCAAAGCTGATTTCGCGGCGCAGTACGCTCCTCAGTTCTTAACAAATACCGATTACCCATTAAAGGAACAGCAAAATCCTGCTCAACAGCCTCATAACCAGCATAAACACTAAAAGAACGATTAGGAACAAAAACCGTGTTAAACTCTACAAGCTTTTTAACAGTCTCAGGTTTGGTAATATCTTGAAAACGATCAACATAGATAATTTTATCAAAAATGTTACGATAATAACGAGCATACGTTTTCTCACGCCCACTTTGACATACAACAACCGTTTTAAAACCTTCCTGCTTAGCACCAGCAGCTATTTCAAGAGCAGAGTGGCTACCTAAAACACCAATGTGGACTTCTTCAGTATTATAACCCTCAATTACTCGACTAATCTGCTTCTGCATATTCAACATACTTCTTTATCTCCTCAACATAACATTTCTGACACATACTAATATATTATTGAAGAATCACCCACTCAAACGGCTGTATTATCAATGTAAGTAAGCGGTTATATCTGTTACAGATAATTTTGTACCGCCGTGTTTGAAACTTCAAATATTTTAGGTAATATAATAAATACTAAATTTATCCTTATATCATTTTAGATAAACAAATTTTTAACTAAAGGATAAAAAGGTAGTATAACAGCAAAAATGATAGTTATTGGATGTTTTTATCCTAAGCATCGTCTAATTTTTGCTGCTTCAACTAGTGCCTTACAGGCTTCTGTTTCTTCGCCTTCGAGATAGTTTATTAAAAAGTTGTTGGTAAAGTTTTCATGTTTACGGTGTTCAAACGTTCGAGGGCCTAGTTTAGTGTCTAGTTTTTCTTCCACTGTTTTAAGGTCGGCGAGTATGCGTGTTAGGGCAAGTCGTAGTGTGTCAACATTCATGCCTGCGCGTTTGGCTACTCTAGAGTGCATTTCCATGAGCATGTTAACGTTTTCCCAACTAACATAGCCGCCGACTGTGCAATAGTCATGTTTTAGGTTAATGTATGTTTTACTTAATACGTTGTATTCTGGTTCAGTTAGGTCTTCGAGGGCTTTTGCGCCGATGAATTCAGGTGGGACACCTATGCTATACAGAGCAGATGCAAAGGGTATAGCTCTTGGCAGACTTACTCCTGCGACGCTTCGGCTGTATCCGAATAGGCCTATGTGTAGTTTTCTTGCGCGTCTTTGTGGTACGTATGGTGAGAGGCAGTTTACAAGGGGTGCTAGAACTTCAGCTACGTATTCGTATTGTTTTTTGCATTTGTCAAGTACGTTTGTGAGAAGTTTTTCTTCTTCTGTTGAAATAGGGTCGGGTTCGCCATTTGGCAGTTTGCTGTTTAAAGTTTTTACGCATTCTTGTACTTGCTCTAATGGGTAATCATATCTAGCGGCAGATTGTACAGTGACCGTGGATAGACCTTTGTATTCTTGTAAGAAATTGTCTACATTATCTGGTGAGAGGTGCCCGCGGAAGGGTTTAGAGCCTACGCCAAGTATGGGGTGTATGGGAACGTTTTCTTGTTTTTCAAGTTTTTTAAGTTTATAGAGCCCAATTTTTGAAAGTAACACGGCGCAGATTAGTCCATAGTTTAGTGCTGGGTCAGAGCGGGCTATGAAGACGCGCATGTGTTTAGGTTTAACGGTTTTAATGTATGGCTGTACAATAGCGTCTACATTGTATATGCTTTTAAAGTCTTCAACTAGGGGGATAACGTTTATGGTTTTGGGATTTGTCTGACCTACCCAATCTTTAGCTTTAATACCCTCCTCATCTATTAAGGCATCTTCGGCGTGAACTATGGCATTTTTGTAATAATTATACAACCACACGGGTTCTTTACCGTCTGTTGTAAATGGTAAAATGACTTCGAAAATTGGTGTTATGTCTTTTTTATAAAAACTTGAAGCCGCATCGTATGCCATGGGAATGTTTTGCAGAGTTTCAGTTACAACTTTTTTTTCTATAGCTTCAATTCTAGGGTTAGGTATTCGATAAGTTAGAAACTCGTCTTTGCCCACTATGTGGTTTTCAAAAAATTTCCAATGCTTATCCATTAATTTACGAAGGACACGTGTGTCAACATCTTTACCCTCACTATCCCACATAACCTCCTGACAGCCTAACGTTTCGTAAGCATAATATGCCTCAAACACTTCGGCATTACCATCAATAACATGCGCTTTACACCATTCAGGCACATTTACATTATCAGGATGCTGCGTTGACATAGTCTTAGGAATACTTACTTCATTTTTCATAAGGCTCGACTCTTCAAATATTTAAACATTGGAAATTATAGGAAAAACACACGTGCCACTATTTCAATTTTACACAGTGTTATTTACTTTTTCAGCTTCTTTCTTGTATGCAACTTATAGTATTATGGAGGATGTATTGGTTCACAGGAGTCACTTATTTCACCGAACAATAATGTGGTTTGGTTTTTTCTTAAGTAATCGGTGTGTTTCCTAAATACTCTTTAAACTTAATCAAACAAACATTCAGGTGGTAAAGATAAAATGGTAACATTATTTTGGGGTAGTAGTTTGTTGGTGTAACTGTTGACTTGTTAGCTTTGGGTGTGAATTGTTTGTTTGCACAAGTGTTATATTTGTTTGGTATATATGTAGTACTTTAAAGTAGTACTCTGACACAATTAAATTTTAGGGTAGAGAAATTTGAGTTTTCCTCTTGCATTCTTAGTTGTAAAGTGCCAGTTAACAGTTTTAGAGCCAGCATTACGTGA
>JAITBW010000073.1 GCA_031283385.1 Nitrososphaerota archaeon | reverse complement strand
ATGATAGATGTTGCAACAAACAGACCAGATTTTTTTGCCATTTTAATCGCAGTCTCATTTTGCTCAACAGTAGTGCGCTTATTTACCGCGTTAAGTACGCTTTGGCATCCTGATTCTATGCCAAAGAAAACTTGTTGGCAGTTAGTGTTTTTCATTTTAGTAAACATTTCTTCACTAACTTTATCTGCGCGTGTTTGGCAGTCCCATGGAATATTGAGTTTTCTAATTCTTATTTCGTCACAGATATCGTATAATCGTTTTTTATCAAGAGTTAATGTGTCATCATAGAAAGTAAAAGAGTTGGCACCATATTCACGCTTTAGCAACTCAAGCTCGTGACCAATATTTTGAGGACTACGTACACGATACTGTCGACCTAAAATGCGGCTAGTAGTACAAAAATTACATTGAAAAGGACAACCACGACTAGTAATTACTGGAAAAAACAGTTTACCAAAAAGACGATATTTTTCAAGTGGAAAATGCTTGTAAGCAGGAAAAGGCAAATCATCCAAATTCTGAATAAAACCCCGAATTGGATTTTGCACAATATTATCCTGATGACGATAAGTAATACCATCAGCAGAATTTAAACCAACACCATTAACAATCCTTTGAGTTAACTCTGCAAAAGTTACCTCCCCCTCACCACGAACAATTACATCAACAGCTGACTCAGCAGCAAGAATCTCTCTATCCATAAAAGTAGCATGCGGACCCCCTAAAACAACTGCAGCACTAGGACAAACCTCCTTAGCACCCCTTGCAGCCATAAGGGTTGAAGATATCATAGGAGTCATAGAGCTTATGCCAATAACATCTGGATTATACATTGCAAGTTTTTGCTTAAGCTGATTTTGGTCAATTCCCTCAGCAATACAATCCAAAACAGTTACTTGATTACCCTTCTCTTCAAGGACAGCCGCTAAATAGGCTAACCCCATAGGCAAATAGGGATGGTGATGGAAGACACCCTCTAACAACGGAGGATTAACCAACATTACTTTTGCAGTTGTGCCCATTATCATTCACCATCAAACATGGAAAAAGAACAGCTAAAAAGCTGATTTTATTTTTCTTCGCAAATGCGCCAAAGCAGTTCTTGTAGCTGATTTACCATACACACCGCCTTTACGCCACATCTTCCAAATGTAGCTTGGACGTATGTAGAAACTTTGGAAAGCTTTTTCACGCATCTCTTTAAGCTGCTCTGAACTTATGTATGGAGTCTCAAAGATTGGAGTAGCAGTGTCATAGTGATTGAAGTCAGTAACTTTTAACCAACCTTTCTGGGTTACAAGTTCATGCATTGGAGTCCCTGGATAGGGAGTAGCAATGTAGTAACCAACATCGTCAGGATTAAGCTCTTCAATAAATTTAGTTGTTTCTCGCAGAGTCTCAGGAGTTTCTTCAGGAAAACCTAGAACCACACTTGCAACAGTCATTAAACCAACATCCTGAGCAGTTTTAAATGAGTTCTTTATAGTCTCAAGCTTGTAACCTTTACCCATGGCGTCAATAACCATTTGAGAACCCGCTTCAACACCAAACCATACAGCTATGCATCCAGCATCTTTCATAGTTTGTAACAGATCTCTATCAACCATGTCTACACGTGTTTCGCAATCCCACTTAATATTCAAACCTCGCTCCTTGATAAGTCGGCATATCTCTCGAACACGATTCTGGTCAACAGAGAATGCATCATCATAGAACGTGAATTGCTGAGCACCGAAATCTTTGACTAAATGTTCAAGTTCATCAACAACATTTTTAGGACTTCTCATACGATAGCCCCTACCGAACATACGCACCGCTGAACAGAAATTACACCAGAAAGTACAACCACGACTTGTGTATACAGGGAAGATAACTATGCCAAACTTGTTGAGATAATCAAGTGGAAAAAGATGATGCGCAGGGAAAGGCAAAGAATCAAGATCCTCAATGTATGGACGATCAGGGTTCTTAACAATTTCATCACCATTTCTACAGGTGGTACCCACTACATCATAATAGGACTTACCTGCCTCAATACGCTCCATTAACTCAAGAAGAGTAAATTCACCCTCTTTACGAACAACAATATCAAGCTCAGGATATTCCTTTAAGGCGTTCTCATCCCAAAAAGAAACATGCGAACCACCAAGCAACGTTACAATCTTAGGATTCAGCTCCTTGGCAATTTTCGCACATTCACCACCTGATTTATAAATCAAAGTAGTTGCACTCATACCCACAACATCAGGATTACGCTTAGCAAGCTCTTCCCTAAATTGGTCATAAGTCAATTTCATCGCTTGACAATCAATAACATCCACTACATAACCAGCTTTTTCCAAAACAGCAGCCAAATAACCAATTCCTAATGGAATAAATGGCGGATGCCGGTGAGCAGATTGTGGGTAAGGTGGGTTAACAAATGTAACATGAGTTTTCAATTTTTTCCCCTATTCATTCGTGATAGATGGATACTTTGATTAATATACGTTTTTGAACCAAAAGTTTTCTATCAGAAAAACATAGAAAGCAATATCTAAAAAAGGCTGCGTACACGAAGTTTTTTGAGGATATTTTGAGGGGGAACCGTGTGTTGTAAAGAAATAAGACATATTTATGTGTCTTCTGTGGCGTATAATTGTTTTATGTTTTGTTAAATGCTGTAATGCTTAAATTATAGAGAGTAGACAATTAAAAGTTAATGTCAAGCGGCATCAAAAAGTATATTCACGGTATAATGTGGCTCCTTAGGAATCCGAAGCAGTTACAGCATATTATCATACGGGAAACGCTGTATCGTCGTCGAAATACGAGTCGTAAAGGTTGGATTGAGTGGCAGAAATATGACACATACACTGCAGCGTTCCAACATAGTACAGCAGTTTCTTATGCAAGACCTCTAAATCAGGCGAGGATTAAGACTTTTCTTAAAATGATTAGTGTTGGAGGTAAGAATCTAAATGTTTTGGATGTGGGTTGTGGTGATGGAGTAGTAAGTGAACCAGTTGCAATGCAAGGTAATTCTGTGACTGGTTTTGATTTGCCTACAATTACACCAATGGCGCATAAACGGGGTGTTTCAAATGTTTTTGCTGGAGATGCAGAAAATTTGGCGTTCAAATCGGAAGTTTTTGATGTTGTTTTAGCTTCGGAGGTTGTTGAGCATCTTTGGAATCCTCAACGTTTTCTTGATGATGCTTATCGAGTTTTAAAACCTAAGGGGTTGCTGATTTTGGAGGCGCCAGAGGGTATAGAGGGTTTGCGGTATGATGCGCATAAGAATTGGTTTACTATAGAGAGGTTTCAGCATATGCTGGGTGAAAAGTTTACTTTGCTTCAATCGAAGACATATTCGCCTGAGTGGGGTGCGCCAACAGCGACATTTATTTGTTTGTTTCAGAAAAACTGAGTTTTTTGTGTGCTTCTTGTAGCATGCATTCTATGGGTAGGTTGTAGGGACATTTTTGTTGGCATATGCCACATTGGGTGCATTTGTCGGGTTTTATTTCTAATCCTGTGTATAAGTTACGTGCCCAGTTTTTTAGTCTGTAATTTGAGTGGAAAGAGTGGAAGCGTAATATTGCGGGTATGTTGATTTTTTCAGGGCAGGGCATGCATAAGCCGCAGTCTCGGCAGTAAGTTTCAAGTTTAAAGTTGAAACGTTTTTTCTCTATATCTGTTAGATCTTGATAATTTATTCCGACGCTAGCGGCGGTTTCAACTTCAGTGATTGAACGTAAGCCTATAACTGCTGAGGCGATGTCTTTTGATAGGGTGTATCTGAGAAGGCTGTGGATTACTTGTTTGTTGTTTTGTCCAAGTAGTGCTTTGAGTTCAGGTTCATCAGATACAAGTGATAGGGAGGGTTGATATGTGCAGGTTATAAGGTTTGATGTTTTTGCTGAAAGTGGTTTCATAGCTAGTACGCCAACGTCTAAGTCTTTAGCGGTGGGTAAGAGTTCTTCTTCAGCTTGGCGAGTTACTATGTTTAGGGGTACAAGTACTGTGTCAAATTCGCCTGTTTTGATAGCTTTGGCTAAAATTTGTGGTTTGTGTCCAGTTATGCCGATGAATTTTGTTAGTTTTTCTTTTTGGGCTTTTTTACAAGTTTGTAGAGCACCGTCTGAGCTTATTGCTTTTGTTAGTGTTTTTTCGTCATCTATGCCGTGTAATTGAATTATGTCAACGTGGTCAGTTTGGAGAAGTTGTATGCTGTTTTTTAGGTCTTCAACAGATTCTTTTTTTGTTCTAGAACCTGTTTTTGTGGCTATGATACATTGATCCCGAACGTCTTTTAGGGCGTAACCAATTTTGGTTTCGCTATCTCCATCCCAACGGGCAGTGTCGAAATAGTTAATACCCAAGTCAAAAGCTCGCCTGACAACGGGTATAGCATCAGATGTGTCTATTTCAGAGATCCACGTTCCACCAAAGCTGATTACAGACACATCAAGATTTGTTCTGCCAAGCCTCCGCGTCTGCAACTACATCCCACCTACCTATCTATCGATCTATTATGCTATACCGGCATTGTCAACAGGCTTTAAACTGAGTCGTCGTTTGGCAAAATTTAGTACACCCTCTCTTTGAATACGATTTAGAATGCGTTTTGGCGCACGGTGATAGTCTTTGAAGAACTGTTTTTGTATACGCATAAGTTCATCGTAGTCAAACTCGTCTGTTTTGTAACTGTAGAGAAAATCATCAAGCTGTGTATATTTACCTGTCTCAAGCATTTCACGCCATAGTGGACTATCGGGATAAGCAATAAACACGTTAAATTGGCACCAGTCAGCGTCAAGTTTTTCAGCGAACCGATAAGAAGCCATTAAATCTTCTCTAGTTTCGCTAGGCATACCTAACATAAATGAACAGGCAATTTGAATGTCGGCTTTGCGACACATCTTGAAGGCGTCTTGTATTTGTTCCAAAGTTATATTACGATTGATATGATCGAGAACTTTTTGTGAACCAGATTCTATACCAAACCATATAGTTTTACAGCCCGCAGAAGCCATTTTCTCTAGAATTTCTTGGTTAACAAGATCAACGCGGGTATCGCAGACCCATTCGATATCAAGTTTACTTTTAATCAGTAAATCGCATAACTCTGCTGTTTGGTTTTTGCGCATGGTAAAATTGTCGTTGATAAAATAGATCCCTTTGGTACCGTATTTATTTACTAAATCGTTTACTTCCGCTATGACGCGTTGCGGACTGAATTGTCGGTTAATATTTCCCCAGAGTTTTTTTGTTTCGCAAAAACCACAGTTAAAGGTGCAACCTCGGCTTATACTCATAATGTCCACAGGTTTAGCTTTTAAGAATTCAATATTACGGTCATATTTTTCTAGTGGTAAGAGATGGCGCGCTGGGAATGGTAATTCGTCCATGTTGATGAATTTAGGTTCATTTTTTATGACGCCTGAGCTGCTTCTGCAGGCTATTCCTGCTACATTTGAGGCTCCTATGTAATCCTCTTTCATAATGAAAGCGGCGAGGTTTGTTATTGCCTGTTCGCCTTCGCCCATAACGGCGTAGTCGATTTCAGGGGTTTCAAGTAAGCTTTCAGGCATGTAAGATGCGTGCCAGCCGCCTACGATGATTTTGCATTTTGGAGCTACCTGTTTGATTACCTGTGCTGTTTCGACACATTTTTTGTATGTGGCACTTCCGCAGGTTATACCGACAATAGTGGGTTGTAGTTTTAAGACTAGTTGTTGGACTTCTTCAGTGCTTTGCTGCATTAGATAGTTGTCGAGCATTTGTACTTCATGCCCGGCTTGTTCTAAGGCGGCTGCTATGTACATAAGTCCAAGTGGTGGGAGTCTTTTTCCGTGAAACCATGGTGCGTTGGAGGGAGGTGCGGTGGTCATTAATAAGATCAATTAATATTTCTCCGTAGAGGTTTTATGGGTAAGTAAAGGAGCACGATTTTTGCCTCGTTTGATTTTCTGCTTACATGTTGATATGTTTACGATTTAATAAGCTTTAACTGAATAACTCGGTTAAGTATAAAAGATAAGTTGTAGCAGAAAAATTTTTGAAGTAAAAATGTTAGGCAGTTTTGGTGGCTATTTGTTTTACAAATGCCTTAATGTCGTCTAGTTGTCCATATAGTATAAGTCGGTTGTCGGTTTGTTTGTTAACTGTTAAATTCCATTTTTTGGCTAATTTGAGTACATGTTCTTCAGGTAATTTATTGTGGTCTGTTTCAATACGTATCCAGTGTTGGTTGCGAGGTGTGTCAATTACAAATTTATCTTTGGGTGTTTCAGCAGGTTTTTCTTTAATTGTTGGTATTGTGTCGTGTTTGAGGCGGGTTAGCCATTCATTTACTACTGGGGGGTCAAAGGTTTTTTGGGCTTGGTCTATTATGTATGCTTTGACATTTGTTAGGTATACTTCGGCTTTTGCGGTGGTTTCCTCAGAAGCGTCTTCGCTGTAGGATATTTCAAGTATAGATCTTGCTGTTCGTAAATCTTCGAGTATGTTTACTGGGATTTGTATGTTTGTTTTTCGGAGTTCAATTAGGAGGGTTTCAAGAGTTTTCCAGATGACCATATGATCCATGAGTGTAAACTCCAGTTAAGGGTAATCTTTTGTAACTATTAAGGCTTAATTGTTACTAAAAAAACTAGTTTGTTTAGTAGAGTGTGTTTTTGAGGTTTATGTTTCTTTTTTGTCTGTTATTGTTTTGGCTAAACGTTTGGTGTTGTCTTTAGGTTCTAGTAATTCTTTGATAAGATTGTATTGTCGTTGGTATATGTGGCAGTTTTTGCTATGGAAGATTAATTTTCCTGGTTTTAAGGTTAAGTTGCCTTGTTTGTTTATTTCGTCTACAAATGCTTCGTTAAAGAGTTGTAGGCCTGCAATGTTTGCGGGTAAGCCGCCAAAGGCGTCCCAGCTGCGGAAGTAGCAGGTTAAGTGTAGTTTTCCATCTGAAATTTCAGTGTCAATTAAGCTTAAACAGGGTGGCTCGCTTTTTTTGTTGTTGTCATAAAATTTTTTGATGTCTTCAGGATGTCTTATTACCATAGTGACTTGACGGTCTTTTTGCTCTTCGGTATATCTGTTTATAGCTTCTTGAATTTGGTTTACAGGATTATTTAATCGACTGCCATAGGTATAAGTTTCGTCTTCCTGTTTTTCGCCGCACCACAAGTACTCAAGTGCATATCCTTGAACATATTTGAAGTCACATGAAGCCTTATCACTTACGAGAGGTCTGTTTTCAGGGTGTTCAATTTCGATTGTAAGGTTTAATTTTTTTGTTTCTGTCTCCTCAGAACCAAAACCGACAGGAAAAATGTCGCCTTCATACCAGATTCTGCTTAAAGCTTTAAACCAAGCATCAGGACAGTCAAACGCTGAAATTTTTATATGCTTCATATGTTCTCCAAAAACCCCTATAACTAATTTACGGCTTTCCAAAAATATAAGTCTAACAGTAGCGCGATAATTAAAAAGCAAATTATTAATAAGAAAAACAAAAAAATAATTTTAAAAATTACAAAAAATAGCCGGGTTAATAGGGCATTCCGCCCATACCACCCATGCCACCCATTCCGCCCATACCACCCATTCCTCCAGGTGGCATTGGTGGCATTTTACTGCCGCCTTTGATGCTTATTAGGTCATCAATTTTGAGTATCATGTTAGTGGCTTCTGTGGCTGATTTTATAACTTGTTGTTTGACGCGTAGTGGTTCGATGATCATTTTTGTGCACATGCAGACGATTTTGCCTGTGTTTACATCGATGCCCATGTATTTGCTGTCTTTCTTTTCGTGTGCACTGCGTAATGCAACTAGTATGTCTATAGGGTCTAAACCAGCGTTTTCTGCGAGAGTTAATGGAATTGTCTCTACGGCGTCAGCGAATGCTTCAATGGCTAGTTGTTCGCGTCCACCTACGGTGTCTGCGTATGCACGTAGACCTTTTGCTAGTTCAGCCTCTGATGCGCCGCCGCCTGCAATGAATTTGCCGTCTTCAATTACGTTTCGGATTACGCATAAACCGTCGTGGAGACTGCGTTCTGCCTCGTCAATTACATGGTTTGATGCGCCGCGGATTACTAGTGTCACGGCTTTTGGGTTTTTGCAGTCGCGGATGTAGAGAAGTTTGTCGTCTCCGATTTTAACTTCTTCGACACGTTTAGCGTTGCCTAGGGTTTCTTTTGCTAGGTCTTTTACGCTTGCAGCTATACTTGCGCCTGTTGCGCGGGCGAGTTTTTCGATATCGCTGCTACTTACGCTTTTTACTGCTAAAATTCCGGCTTTCCCTAGGAAGTGTAGTGCCATGTCATCTATGCCTTTTTCACAGAAGACAACAGTTGCGCCTGATTTTTGGATGGATGCAACCATTTCTTTAATCATGTTTTCTTCTTCGTCTAAGAAAAGCTGCATCTGGTCAGGGCTTTCAATATTAATTTTAGCATCGAATTCGGTTTTTTCTATTTCAAGCTTTGCATTAAGTAAGGCAATTTTGGCGTTGTCAACGATTTTTGGCATTTGTGAACTAGCTACTTCCTTGTCAAGCACCATACCCTTAACTAATTCAGATTCATCCAAGCTTTTACCATGCTTTTTAACCACTTTAATTAGGTCAAGGTCAGCTTTGTATTTGCCGTCAATTTTTTCTGCAACTTGTTTGACTGCATCAACAAGTAGTTTTGTAAAGTGATCTTGTGCAATATTGATACCTTTACTATGAAGCGAAGTCATAGCTATTTGTCTAATAACTTTATCATCGCTAAATTCTACGGACATAGCTACGGTATCTAAAATTTTCTGGGCTTTCTCACTTGCCTTTTTGAAGCCTTCAATAATAACTGTAGGATGCACATTTCGTTCTAGCAAACTTTCAGCTTTAGAAAGCAGTTCACCCGATAAAATAACTGCAGTTGTTGTGCCATCACCAACTTCATTATCTTGCGCCTTTGCTACCTCTACGAGCATCTTAGCAGCTGGATGCTGAACATCAAGCTCCTTCATAATAGTAGCACCATCATTTGTAATTGCAATATCGCCCATACCAGTTACAAGCATCTTATCCATTCCACATGGCCCTAATGTTGTCTTTACTGTTTCAGCCACAATTTTTGCAGCCATAATGTTGCTTCTTTGTGCTTCGCGACCGATTGTTCTTCCTGTGCCTTCTTTTAATACTAGAACTGGAACTTGTCCACCTTGTGTTGACATAATATTCACCAAATATAATTTTTAATTTAAGATTAGTAAAGTGGAACAAGCAAAAAGAACATATAAATTTTTCCAGTGTTTCACTGGACATTCAAAAGCTAATTTGTTGAAATAAGAAAGCATAATTGAATTTGCTTTATTTTTTTCAGAAAATTTATTTGCGGTTATAGTAAGTGTTGGATATTGCTTTTGAGTAAATATGTTCGTGTGTTCTGTTGTTGAGAGTCTTCACATATAGAGAGATATGTTAGTGTAATGATTTTCACAAGGTCGCAAAATGTTGAAAATCACGATAAAGTACGGGGCATGTTCTTTGAGCGAGCCGCTAAATCGGT
>JAITBW010000062.1 GCA_031283385.1 Nitrososphaerota archaeon | reverse complement strand
ATAGGACACAGCTTAAAAAACGTAAAAGAACAACAAAATAAAATATTTGCAACTGAAAAACTGACGCGATAAACAAAAAGATAATGTGAGAAATTATTTGCTCTTGTTCTTTACTGTGTCATCTTTTTTGTCTTCCTCTGCTTTAACAATTTTGGTGTAATAATATTCACCAATGCTTTTCTGAAATTCATCCATTTGAGAACTCTCTTTGTTAACACGTGGACGTAAAGTAGTTGGATCACGTCGAAATGTTATATTCATTTCTTTAAGAAACATGTTCATACCTTGACGTAAAGAAGTGGGTGTATTAGCAACACCTAAAGCGCCTGGGTCACCATTAAAAACCATTAAGCGGTCAGCAATAAAGTCCTGTGTTACAACGTCGTGTTCAACTACAAATGCTGGAATGCCATGAGCTTCAACTACGCGGCGCAGAGTTCTAGCTATGTTTAAACGTTCTTCAACATCTAGATAAGCACTAGGTTCATCAAGTAAGTATAGATCAGTTTTACGGCTAAGGCAAGCAGCAATTGCAACTTTTTGAAGCTCACCACCACTAAGTTCTACAACATTTCTGTCCATAAGGGTTTGGAGACGTAATGGCTGAGCAATTTCAGTTTTATACCATGATGAGGTAAAGTTTTCTTTAGCAATGCTCATCAATAACTCTTGTACGGTTCCAGAATAGTCAGGGGATATATACTGTGGTTTATAACTGACTGTTAGCTCGCCGAACTTGCGTTTATCATCAGACTCTTCTATACCGGCGAGGATTTTAACAAAAGTAGTTTTGCCAATACCATTTGGTCCCAATATGCCAATTATTTCACCGCCACGAATTTCACCAGGCTCAGCTTTTAAGGTGAATCCTTGAAAAGTTTTCTCAAACGCATCCCACTTTAGCAGGGGAGCATTGATGTTCATACCTGCTGTTGGAGGTCTTTCTTGAAAAACTATAGGTTCTTTACGGAACTTTATGTTTTCATCAGAAATATAGCCTTGCAAATAAATGTTAATACCTGTTCGCACACCGTGGACATGAGAAACAACGCCATAGACTCCCGGGTCGCCGTAAAAGAGGCATATTTGGTCAGAGAGGTAATCAATAATTGCTAAATCGTGTTCAGCTACAAGTATAGTTTTTTGTTGCTCCTTTAAACTGCGTATGGCACGTGCAACGGCGAGCCGCTGTTTAACATCGAGATAACTTGAAGGCTCGTCAAAAAGGTAAACATCTGCATCTCGGCTTAAAGCTGCTGCAACTGCAACACGTTGAAGTTCACCGCCGCTTAAAATTTCGAGAGGTCTATCCCAAATTTTACGAAGTTCCAACTCGTCAATAAGTTGTTCAAGTATTTTACGTTCATCAACTTTTTCTAGTAAATCGCCAGTTTTTCCTGTAACTGCTTTAGGAATTTTATCAACATACTGCGGTTTGCTACTAACTCTAAGTTTTTTCTCTTTTATTTTCTGAAAATAATCCTGAAGATTTGAACCCCGATAATACTGAATTATTTCACTCCACTCAGGCGGATTGTCATATCTACCAAGATTAAGTTCAATATCGCCTGATAAAATTTTAAGAGTAGTACTCTTCCCGATACCGTTTTGTCCTAATAATCCAAGAACGGTACCAGCTGAAGGCATAGGTAACCGGAAAAGTTTAAAACTGTTTTCGCTAAATCGATGACTACAGTCAATATCAAGCTCGTTAGGCAAATTAACTATGTTAAGTGCTTTAAAAGGACACTTTTTAACACAAATACCACAACCGCTGCAGAGCAACTCAGATATTACTACTTTAGTACTTTCTACACGTATAGCTTCAACATGACTTCTTACCATTGGACAGAAATTTACGCACAGCTGATTACACTTCTTAACTTTGCATTTGTCCTGATCGAAAACAGCTATTCTTGTCATGGCAAAAATAAAAGTTAAAAAGACAGTAATAAACCATAACCTTAACAAAAACAGAAATTACCTACATTTTTCTAGCTTTACAAAAAAACATTATAAAGAATTAAAAGAAAAGAAGTATTAATAAGGCGTCAAAAAGGCTGTTTACCATTCTTCTTCTTCCCACTCTTCATCTTCGCCTTCTTCCCACTCTTCATCCTCTTCAATTCTATACATCAACATTACCTTTTTTCACCTCACCACAAAAGCGGTTAAGTATCCACTATTCACAGTCAATTTTAAAGATTTAGCTTCGACAAATGTCGATAAATTACGCCAAAAACATGTGACAACAAAGCGTTTTACATAATTTTTTCGCCATTACAAATTAACAAAACATGCAAAACCATTAAATTTAACATAAACACATCAATTTATCTAGGGATGATGTGAGGCGACGGCTTTGAGCATAATAGCTGTGAGAAATCGTCAAATAACACTGACCCAACACAAACAAGCAATTAATTTAACAAAAAAGGACTTGGCTAAAAAAATAACTGCTAAGCAAAAAAGGTAGCATAATAGATAGATTGTTTTTAACAAAAAATGGTTGCTTAATACGTTCGAGTTTTTTGTAAAAATGTCAGTTAAGAGCAAATATCAAATTGTTAATGTTTTTTTAACTGACATATAGTGAGAGTGGTTGCTATGTGTCAAGACATAAGAAAAGTCTGTACTGCGAGTTTTAGAAATAGTGAATATGTATCTTAAATCGTGTTGGATGATGGATGAAGCACACGTTCACTCAAATACCAAGAATCATTTAGGAGATTATTTGACCAGTGACGTTTTTATCATCAATATTGGTTATTTTAATTTTTACGTAGTCGCGTGGTTTAGCTTTAGGCACGAGTATGTTATAGCCGCGGATGATTAAGCGTCCATCGCCATTTGGTGCTAAATCGATTATAGTTACGTCTATTTCTTGGTCTAATTCTACTGGGCAAGGTTTTTCTTCATATTTGATTTTGAATTTCCCGCCACGGACTCTACGATGAACCATACTCTATCTACCTCTTCTTCTCCGTTATATCTGCTTTAAATTCAATTTTGCCACACTTAGGGCATAAAAGAACAGTAACAGGTAACGATTTATCATCACAGGTCAATGTACTATGAGATGTGCCCCTCCAAGCGTCTATTGTAAACTGGGTTTTAGTCCAGACCATTTCTATATTGCAGGAAAAACAAAAAGTGACTGGAACGCTTTCAAACTGGGATAAGTCATCTTTGAGTTCTTTGTCGGTGTCAGTGTATGTGTCCTTGGTTGCATGTTGTTGTTTAGACAAGTTTTCAGGTTGTCCTAGATATTTACAGCTTGTAGCGCATTGGGATCTGAATGTACAGAGGTAACAGCAGATGGTAATATTTTGGCTGTTTTTACAGTTTAATTGTCGAAAAGTTTTCGTTTTAGGGTTATCACTAATGTGAGTACACGTTTTGTCAATGTTTAAGTATTCGCAACTGTTAGCTAAGTCTGACAAGTTAGTAACCTTTTCAAATAATTAGTGTTTAACCCTAAGTGTGTTTTGGTAACGAAAATTGAACTTGTAGTTGAAAGAAAATAAGAGTTAAAAGATTTATCTATTGTTTAATTAGTAGTCTCTGCTTGTTCGGCGAATTTGAAAAGTTTGAACTTGACTTACGCCCTTGATTTTTCCTAGTTCAACTTCGAATTCATCAACAACGCCTGTTACGTCTTCAGGGAACCGTATTTGAACAAGTAACGCGACCAAACCAAAAGCAACTGGTTCTTCGCCCCATCCTTCAATTTTAGAGGATTCTGGGAGAATTTTTGTTATTTCAGCTTTTAGAGGTTCAAAATCTTTCAATATACCTTCTGGAAAAACTTTGTATGTTACAAGAATAGCACCCATCAAAAGTCACCTAACGTTATGGTCCTTCGAAAGCACATTTTGGACATTTATAGAGACGACCGAATTTGCGGCATTTTCCATCGCGTTTAATTTGCATCTCGCCGCAGTTTGGACATTGAAACTTTGTTGACTCGGATCCTGGCGCAATTGGTTTACCGCAACTTGTGCAGGTTACTAGTGATAAAGCATTCCTTTCTGCCATAAGCTATACCTTCTTGCGATGTTAATGTAAGGGTTGCTTATAACTGCTATGCTTGAAACAACATGTTTCTAATTTACCTAAACTAGCCAATGTTAAAGCCGTAAATAGTCAGATAGCTAATTTTGAGTTAAATCAATTTTTTCGCTGAAATAGTTTCAGCATTTGGTTGCATATAGTCTAAAAGATTTTTTTGAGCGAAAAAATTTATTATTTAATTTAGTGCTTATTTTTTGTGTGGTGTTCGTTTGGGTGTAAACTTTAAAGATTTAATACCAAAAACTCCGGTAAAGCTTAAAGATTTGAATGGGAAAGTAATTGCTATAGATGCTTTCAATGCTATTTATCAATTTTTAAGCATCATCCGTCAACCAGATGGTACGCCGCTTAAAGATAGTACAGGAAAAATCACAAGTCACCTAAGTGGTCTCTTCTATCGTACTAGCAACCTTATTGAAATGGGTTTAAAACCAGTCTACGTTTTCGATGGAAAATCTCCAGCGCTCAAAGCCACAGAAATTGAGCGCCGAAAGCAAGTTAAAGCGCAGGCCATTGCAGAATATGAAAAAGCCGCCACTGCGGGTGACATAGCTAAAATGCGTGTATATGCTCAAGCTGCCACAACTATGAAAGACTACATGTTAGATGATAGTATAAAACTGGTAGAGTTAATGGGGCTACCATGGATTCAAGCGCCCAGTGAAGGGGAGGCTCAAGCGGCATACATGACTATGCAAGGTAACGCGGATTATTGTGCGAGCCAAGACTATGACAGTTTACTCTTTGGAGCAACTAAACTGTTACGAAACGTTACAATTTCAGGCAGACGCAAGCTACCAGGCAAAAATATGTATGTAGATATTACACCTGAAGTAGCAGAATTGTCCAAAATTTTGAGTTTTTGCAAGTTAAGTCATGAGCAATTAGTGGATGTAGGTATTTTAATTGGTACAGACTTTAACCCCGATGGTGTTAAAGGAATAGGTCCTAAAACGGCGCTTAAATTAATTAAAGAACATGGCAATTTAGAGACGGCACTGTCACATATTAAAGATTATTCTTTTCCAGTTGAGCCAAACGAGATTAGAGATATTTTTCTTCAACCAAAAGTTTCAGATGATTATAAAATGAGTTGGAAAGAGCCGAACACACAAGGCATTGTTGATTTTCTTTGTGGAGAAAAAGAGTTTTCAGAAGAGCGCATACAAAAAGCCCTTGAACGCATGACTATAGGAAATAAAAAACAGAAGAGTAAAACATCATTAGAAAAATGGTTCACTTAAACGCGTGTTTACAAATGGAAAAGTAAAGGCTATTGAGGTTTATGGATGGTAAATCAGTTAAAAGAGCAGATTTTAGCTTTTGGGCATGAAAATGTTTTAGCTACTCACCCAACTACACTAATGATTACCAAAGATAAAGAATTATCAAAGCAGGGTGATTGCATTATAGCTGTAGGGGCTAATAAGGCGGTTTCAGATTTAAATTCAGAGTTTAAACAAAGACTGCGCTATGGTAATGCTAAAATGGTTATGTTAATTGAAGTTGACGGTTTAGTTGAACAAGTAACTGCGTATGGTTCAGCTGACCTTGACTTTAGTAGTAGTGTAGATATGGTTGTTAGGAAAAGTGTTTTCGCGTCTGAGCGTACTTTGGCGATAAGGGCGGATAAAGCAGCAGTGGATTTATCTCGATTGTTTGTTGAAAAACTTAGAGATCCAAAGCAGCACGTCAAAATAACACTCATTTTATCTTAACGGGTTATCAACTATACATATGTAAATTGTCACAGTTAGTGTGATTAATGGATTTGAGCGTCTATCACTATTTGTTGTTCATATGGAGCTGTTTCTCGGACGCGTTTAATGCAGTGAAATGTTGTTATTTTTCTGCCTTGTTGTTCAATTAGGTGTGTAAAGTGTGTTTTCAAATCGTCAATGGTGTCAGGTTTACGTGTAAATCCGTAAAAGTGTATAATTCCTCCTGATGGTTTCAAAGTTTGGCATGCAGTGTCAATGAAGTCTATTGCGGTTTCTGGTAGGTTCATGATTACTCTGTCAGCGATTCCAGATAGTTTGTCGTTGGCTAATTTTCTGGCGTCTCCTAGTAAGGGGTGAATTTGGTTTTCGACTTTGTTTGTTTTAATGTTTATTTTTAGCAGTTCAACTGCGTCGGGGTTTATGTCTATGGCGTATACTTGTGCTGTAGGGCATAATTTGCATATAGGTATTGCGAATGGGCCAACGCCTGCGAAGAGGTCTGCTACGGCTTCGTTAGGGTTTACAAGTGTTGCTACTCTATGGTGTTCTTGGGATAGTCTTGGGGAAAAATATGCTCTAGCTACGTCTATGTGGTATTGGCAGTTGTATTCGTTGTAGATGGTTTTTGTTCTGTTTTCGCCTGCGATGCATGTTAGGTCGCGTATGCGGTATATGCCGCTAATTGCGCTGGCTTTTGCGTGAACGCTTTTTATGTTTTTATGAGTTTTTAGAATGACTTGTCCAATGAGGTTTTTGTAATTAGTTAGTTCAGGTGGAATTTCAATAATTGCTATATCGCCAATAACATCAAATGAGTGGGGGATGTTTGAGTGTAGGTTATGTTGTAATTGTCTTTTAAGGGCGTCCGTCAAAGTTTCCGGGGTAGAGCGTTTTTCAGTGAAATCCTCAGTATCTATAATGGCTATTTCTTGGGTGATGTTTTTTAATTGTGATAGTTCTTCTTCGTTTGGTGTTCTTATAAGTGGAATGTATAGGTTGTTTTGTTGGTTTTTTATGTGTAGGTTTTTGTTGACTATTTCAAGTTTATGAGTTAGAGAGATTGTTTTTTCGCCTAATTTTTTAGGCACTTTGAGGCAGATATTGTTTGGCATGTTATAGTCAACAAGTTTTTTCTATTCTATACAGCATGTTATTTACTTTTTCAATATTAAACTTTGAGTTTAACATTGTTTCCATAAGCCAAATGTTAGCTTCAATATGCTCTGAAAGACATTTGGTGTAAAAAAATGAGTTGCCCTCAGCTAATGCCATATAGGGAATAAGCATGTCGGCTAAAAACGTGTCAACTGTAGACTGACTTTTCAATTCAGCAATTAGCGTTTTTGCGGCATTCTCTCCAACAGATTCACTTGTTTTCCCAAGTTTTCCAATAGCGTCTGCTCCAATGATAGTGCCTGTGTCTGTTTTAGCCCACAATGCAATGGAGCTGCCCTTCTGGTAAGAATTTGACGTGTCATCTAAAACGCGGATTTGTGTCTTACAGGTAATGCCCTGTTTAGTTAGAGTCTGTATTGCAGTGTTAGCTTGTCGGCTAGCAACTTGTCTGTCAGCTAAAAAAGTGCAAACAGAGACTCCGCTAACACGTTCGAGTTTACCAAAATTTTCAAGTTGAATATGTCGAAGCTTGGAAACGGGTTCTACAGTCAATGTTGCCTCACCCATACCCTTTGGGTAGTAGCCGTATTTTTGCACAGTTAACTCTGCCTTAACACCCATTTTATACAATGTTGGAAGCAGCACAAATTTAAGATAGTTAACTGTTGGAGCAAACATAGTATCTGTTCCACCCTTAGCTACATGTAAAGTTACAGGATTTTTAGCGTATACACAAATAGGAAGAGCCGCCATGAAAAGCATAGGTATACTCCCAGCTGTTTCAATTACTGTCTCAACAGATCCGCCTACAATAAGGTTAGGAGTAAAATAGAGTTCTTCAGAACCAAGTCTAGCACCCTCAACTGTAGCACTACAAAGTTTTGCCGCTGTCAAAACAGACTCAAGATGCTGCCGCTTCAACCCCGGCTGTGGTCGCTGTTTTCGAATGTTAACTATGTGTAAAGGTTGTTGGGTAATAGCTGATAGTGCTATAGCTAAACGTAAAATTGTGCCGCTTCCGCTTTTTTGATTACCATCGATTTCAAACATCAGTTAACTTACAACACAATTGCAAAGAATTTAATAACTGTTAGAGGTATTTTAGAGTTTGAGGAAATACAATGAGCAGTGACAAAGAGAAGCTTAACCAATTATCTACAAGAGTTGATGAACTCATAGTTACCGTCAACAAAGTTACAGAAGAGTTACGGTCAATTTCAGCCTCTATAAAACTGCTCTCAGTATCACAAATCCAATCACAACCAGTCGCTAGTACTACAGCTAACTCTTCATCAACATTAAAATCAACATATGTGCCGTCATCGTCTGCAGAAGTAAATTTAATGAATGCCGCTCAAACTGAAACAAAAACGCGTTCACTTGACGATGTTCGCATGTCCTTCCCTGAAGATCTTGAAGCAAAACTAGTTTTTGAAGACAAAGAGGAGTATATTACAGTTAAACCAAAGCAATTCCTTGGCAGTGATAACTTTGCCAAGATCGCTTCAACCATACGTGGAATGGACGGCGAGTATATCAGTGCAGGAAAAGACAGCCACTTTCGAGTCCCAAAAAAGAAAACATAAACTAGATTATTCTAAAATCTAAAAACGTGCCAGTGTAATCTTCAAAAAACACTTCAAGCTGTTCGACCTTAGCAAACGAAGGTCCCTGACGACAATAATCCACAAGTTCTTTAACAAATATTTCCTCGCCCTCAAAGACTGCCTCAACTCGTCCATCTGGTAAATTACTAACCCAGCCGCATACATTACGACTCTGCGCCTGTCGTTTAGTATTTTGCCTAAAGAAAACCCCTTGAACCTTTCCAGTTACATATACATGTGCTCTTATTTTTGTCATAAAAATTTCTTGTTTTCCGAATTATTTTAACACATATGCTAAACTTTACTATTTATTCAACAAAGTAAAAAGTGATAATTTGAAGATTGTGGAGAACGTCATCATACAAACATTTCCTGTACTTTCTTCTGAATGTTGCAGTATCATTGAAAGTGTTTAAAAATTCTTAAGGTAAGGGGGTGAAAAAACCCTTGTAATAGTTTCCGTCTTCTATGCCGCGTTCATTTCATTCGCAACATAACGCAGTTACATAAACGTAGATGTACTAAATTTTCCTGAACTGTATTACTTGATTGTCTAGCACAACTTCATAGACCTGATTTACGTCAAAGATTATGCCTAAACTGTCGTATTCTTGTTCAGTTAAGAACAGAATAATTTTTGGTGTAGCTAATTGTTGATGTTGTGGTAGAAAAGGCATTTGATGTTGAAGAGCTTGCATGATGTCTTGTGCCATTTTTGCTTCGTCAGTTTGTGGTCTTAGCACGTATGGGTTTACTTCTCGTTCTTCTAGGAGCTCAAGTCTTTTTCCTAGATTTCCATCAATATCACGAGTTGATTCAATTTTATTAACTCTTACGCGAAACATAATCTTTCACTCTTAGAAGACATCTAAGAGCTTAAATTTAATGTTTCTTACAAAAAAGAAATATCACAACAACAATAAGTACTAAAAATTATCAGGATAACCGTATTTTCTAAAAATTAGCTCTATAAGTTAATATTTTTGTAGCGTGGCGAAAAGTAAGAGTTTGTTAAAAGAGCCAAGGGTAAAATTGTCTTGTTATATCAAGCACATTTTGAGGTTGTATTAGACCTTTTTCGCAGATTATATTATGAATATATCTGGAGGGTGTAACGTCAAACGCTGGATTTTGTACATTTATTTTTTGTGGCGCGTCTTTCCAAATGTCGTCAGGGTTGCGTTGTTCAATATTTTCGAATTCGTTATAATGTGTTGTTGTATCAAGTTTTAGCAGTTCTGAGATTACATAGAACGGTTTATGTACGTCATGTGCTAAAACAGCAAGTCCACTTGTACCAATTTTGTTAACCACATTACCATTAGGAGTTATTGCGTCAGCACCTACTATTACAAAGTCAGCTTTAGAAACATATGCACGTGATGCGGAGTCAACAATGAAAGTGACAGCTATATCGTTTTCAGCCAGTTTACATGCGGTAATTCTGCCTTGAAGTGTAGGACGCGTTTCGGTACATATGACTTTAAAGTTTTTGCCGTCTTGCTTAGCTTTAAGTAACATTAAAGTTGCTGTTGATGAGTGACAATGTGTAAAGATAGTCATTTCGTGTTGTATGCATTTTGCGCCGATTTCAGCGGCGTAATTTCTTGAAGCGTCAAGTTCGTATAGAAACTTGTCAGCGTTAACACTCAATAAAGTGCAAAGTTCAGAAACTTTTTGGATGCTGCTTTGCTGGATTTGACCAATTAAATAAGAGAGGGCATTTCGCATTAAGGGTTCAGTTTCTCGTGAATTAAAAAGTAACTGTTGTATCTGTGTAAGCTCTGCTAAAAAGCTGGTTTTATCTTCTGCAGTTGACTGCTGAGCAAACACTTGTATGGCGTTTACAGCTGCAAGAGCTGCATTTCTTGCACCCTTAATTTCGAGATTACCAATTTTGCGGGCAGTCTCTTTTATGGCTTCCATATCTTTCACTTAATTTGGTTAATTATGAAATTATGTGTTTGTAAAACTTATAAGTAAATTGAGTAGGCATATAAAATGAGTTGTTTTTATGGATTTAAAAATTAAAAGTTTAGACGTCTCCATAACGCTATAACTTGTTTAGCCATGTCAAATGAGTCTCGGAAAAGTTTAACCTTAGTTTCTCGTGTACCTCTCCACTCAACAGGAATTTCTTTTATTTTGTATCCTTTACGTTGAGCGCGGATTAGTGTTTCAGTATCCCAGAACCAATGGTTAGCTTCAACTTCGTCAAGTAGAGGTAGTATTATTTCACGTTGAAATGCTTTAAAGCCGCATTGGTGGTCTTTAATGTTAGATCTAAGGAAGAAGCGTACCATTGAATTGTAAACTTTGGATGCTGTATTACGTGTGAAGGTACGTTTAGCTCTACTTTGTGAAAGCCTTCTTGAACCTGTTGCTAATTGATAACCCTCTATTGTGACTGCATCAATTAGTTGAGTTAGATATTTAATATCAGTTGCTAGGTCTACATCCATGTAAATTAGAATGTTACCGTTTGATTGTTTAAAAGAGTTCTTTAATGCTCTACCGCGACCAAGCCGTTTTTCGCCATGTATATGACGGATGTAGGGTAAGTTTTCGGATAGTTCGGCAGCTTTTTTATCTGTTCCGTCTGTGCTGCCGTCTTCGGCAAGTATTATTTCGTAGGCGCAGCCGTATGTTTTTAGTTCTTTACTTATGATATCGGCAGTTTGTTCTATTATATCGACTTCATTTATAGCTGGAAGTACAACTGTCACGTCTACCTGTACGTTTTTGTTGTCGAAATTATTGTTTGTGTTTTGTGTTTTTAGAACACCCATTGGTTAAACCATCTTAAACTTTCACTTGTTATCGTTGATACTGGAGTGCCGGAGATGACGGGGTAGAATAGCACAAATAGTGCAATTACAGTTGCGAAGTAGGCTAATGCCGCGATTTTCATCCAAGTATATTTCCAATACTTGCTAATAAAATACGCTGATGCAAGACAGATAATTGGTACGCTAACATAGTAGTGATAAATGAATAATCCTCTGCTTATAAGAGCATAAGGTAACCATTGGGCAAAGAAAACAACAGATAGAAATATTGCTGAAATTTCGAGTTGTATTATTCGTCGTTTTTTAAGTTCAGCAACAGCTTTGAGTATAGTAGCTCCGGTAAGTGTTATAATTGCTGCAAAGCCTATCCACCAAACAGCAGGATTTCCAAACAGGCTTATTGTTGAGCGCATATCTGCAGGTAGATAGTTGATGTATAGCCATAGAGGTTTTTCTATTAGTGGCCAGCTCCAGCCAGGTGAGGAGTAGGGATGGTCAAGACCAATTGGAGCAGCATGGTAAGTATACATAGCGTCTTGGAGTTGAGCTACATTCATAAGTGATCTGCCGGCGAGCATGTCAGGGATGTATGTTGCAAAATAGATGCCGATAGCTATGATTATAAAGAGCATTATGTAGGCGTATGGGTATTCGAAGAAAGCGTAAAATTTGTCTGAAATGGTTTTGCTTTTAGTTTTTATCAAGTCTGAGAAGCGCATTATTATTAAAATTGCCATAGCTCCTAAGAATCCGAAGAGTACTAGCCATTTAGTGGAAAAGCCAAGTGCGAAGAACATAAATGAGAAAAATAGAGGTATAACACTTGCGTTTTTCCAGCCTTTTCTTATTACATTGCTTAGGTAAATAAAGAAGAATAGTTGAGAGAGTATAGAGAAGAAGGCAAGATATGTATCTGTAATGCCTAAGCGTGCCTCTGTGAAATGCATAAAGTCAAAGGTTAGCAGAAAAGCTGCTGTGAAACCGCCAATGTATGAACCGAACATTTTTTTGCCTAACAAGAAGATTATAGGTATCATTAAAGTTCCAAAAATTACACCCATTATACGCCAACCAAACGGGTTTAATCCGAAAACTGTAATTCCAGATGCGATGATGAGTTTGCCCAAAGGAGGATGAGTCCATTCGTATGGCCATTGTTGATTTAGATACTGTTCAGCAGTTCGGGTAAAGTATACTTCATCAAACATTGTTTCAGTAAAGTAAGTTCTAGGTAAGACAACGATATCTTGTTCATCAATTAATAGGTTGAAATTTAAGGTATTATCATCATTTTCACAGGTAATAGAAGATATAGGTACTAAGTGATTGTCCGAGTCAAGGACAATCAGCTCGTTAATTTCAATGTCTGTCAATGCTTCAAATTCTAAACGAATGTATCTAGTATCGCGAATGTTAAGAGAGTGCCAATTCATGTAGGCAAATGGGTAAGTTACAGTAATTGTGCCACTTTCAAACCATTCACCAGGTTGACCAGTATAAATTTTTATTTTCGTATCTTGACTATCTTTTATGTAAAAAGAAATCGTACTAACAGAAGTCATACCGCCAAGGTCTAATATTGCAATCTGTGGTTGTTCATTGTCAGCTATTTTTAGACCGTTTGAGGGTACTTGTGTTGCGCCTAAACTTGTTATTGCGATAGAGAAGAAAATTGTAGATAGCAGAATCATTGTTATAATGTCTTTTTTGTTTATGTTAAATGAAAAGACTTTGTTTATGTTAAAGGAAAAGTTAAAGCTGCGTTTTTCAGGTGGGGATTCAACTTTTAAGTTACTATCTCCCAGTTCTTCATTGGGTATAAGTCCAGTTTTTGGTTCGCTATCTTCTGGGAGCTCGTTTTTTATTATTTTTTTGTTTTCAAGCTCACGCCACATAAGTAGAGAGCCATATATGAACATGATAATGTTGATAACGCACACTACTATAACTACGGGGTCGTAGGACAGGTTAGGGCTATAAGGATTATTATCTTTAGCGTAGAGGTTTAACCAGTATAGTATATATGCGATGTTTGATAGGAAAGTTGCTGTTATAACAACATAGAATACTCGGGCTTTTTTGATAAACGGTGTTATTAGGGCTAGCATGCTAATAGCGGGGAAGAGATATCGTTCATGTATTCGTGTTGGTAACATGAAAAATGCGAAGAGCATCATAAATGCGGCGAAAAATATGAGCCAATGATCTGAGGATAACTTGTTCCATCGTTTATTTAACACATATACCGTGAAAACTGAAAATGCTGCAAATGAGATCCAGCCTAAAATAAACAAGTTACCGTCAGGACGCCAGAGTCCAAATAGTCCCCATAAGTTAAAGGCGTTAATGGATGTGTAAGCGTATCCACTGTATGCACCGAAGTAAATGTTATAGAGGAAATTTACAGGGTTACTCCACTGCATAGGTAAAATGACTGCGAAAATTGTTGCTGCAAACGCGGCAACTGAGAACAAGAAGCGTTTAATGTTGCTTTTTTTGAAAATTACAAATGCAACTATAGGTAGTAAAGCGATAGATTGGGGTTTAGTTAGAATACTAATAGCAAAACTTGCAGCGGACAGTTCAGGTTGGCGTTTTAGGGCTAATATAAGTGAAAGTAGCATAAAGAATGTGTATACAGCGTCGAATTGTCCCCATACTGCAGCGTTAAAGATTATTGCAGGGTTAAAAATGTAAAATGCAGATGCTAAAATGGCAAGTTTAAAGCTGAATTGTTTACGAACGAATAGGTAAATTAGTCCGCCGATGAGCATGTCAAAAATGTTGGGGACTAGCTTTACTATGTATGCAGCAGATGATGTTCCAAATAAGCCTAATGCTTGAGTTAATGAGCCAAATCCCCAAAATAGGTAAACGTTGAAAGGAGGATAATCACACCAGCTAACAGTGTCATAAAATAGGCGTGGACCAAAATCAGCTGCAGTGTTAAACCATGAAGTAAAAGTAATCATGTCATTTTGATACCCTTGAGTTGAAAATAGCAAAACACGAATAAGGAAAGCCACACCAAACATACTAGCCAAGATTAATGTTTTCTGCTTATCAATCCGCAAAGCAACGCCTCAAGAGTATTAGAGCTATTGTAACTTACAAGAATAAAGTCTTTTCTAATTTCACAAACAAACAAGAGTGATTAACACTGAAAATTTTCAATAAAAGAAAAGTCACCAGTCTAAAAGTTTTAACCATTTTTTGTAACTCTTCCACGTGGGTTGTACTTTAAAATTAAAGACTTGCTTAAACCCACACAAAAAAGCACCACACCACTTACGGTTAAAATTATGCTAACAAGAAACTTGTCAGCTTCTCTATAAACAACATTTCCATCACGTGGAAACTCTAA
>JAITBW010000157.1 GCA_031283385.1 Nitrososphaerota archaeon | reverse complement strand
TTGGTGCTACGGGCAGGATTCGAACCTGCGAACCCCTGCGGGAAAGGATTTCCCATCAGGCGCCTTGTGTCAAAGCGTCTTAGATCTTGAGTCCTTCACCTTTGACCTGGCTTGGTTACCGTAGCTTAAGATAGTTTAGCAAAACAAAGGCGTTTTCTCCTTATTATATTCTTTCCCGTAAACAAACAACTTGTGAGGAGGATGTTCTAAATAAAACTGTAATTTGTTCTGTGTTTTTGTATCTTATACTTCTTTTGTGTTTACCATGTTAATTTTGTTATTACTTGTATTTTAGTCCGTTTTTACCAAAAAGGCATTAAACAACCTTGCCTTATATTTTACTGATGTCTGTTGTGTGTTCAGCATAAGTTAATTATAGGTAATAGTCAAGTAATGCCTGAAGTTGACGATTGCAGTGTTCATCTAATGCTTACTTCACCGCCATATCCTATGGTTCAAATGTGGGACGCTCAGTTTTGTAAAATGGATGAGAAAATAGCACAGCTTTGGCAAAAATTGTCTGGGACAGATGATGATGATGATGAACAAATTTATACTTTGATGCATGAAAATTTGGCGAAAACATGGCAGGAAACTTTTCGTGTTCTTGTTGAGGGCGGTATTGCTGCTATAAATATTGGTGATGCTACCCGTCGTTTAGATAATAAATTTCAACTTTTTCCTAATCATAACCGTATTATTGAAATTTGTGAAAAAATCGGATTTACAACATTACCTTATATTTTATGGAAAAAACCTACAACTAAACCTCACTATAAAGGTAAGGGCGCATTTTTAGGTTCAGGGTTTTTGCCTCCTAATGCTTATGTAACCTTAGATTGTGAATTTATCCTGCTCTTTAGAAAGGGAGACTTGCGAAAATTTCCATGTAATGACCATATGCGTTATGAGAGTAAATTTACTAAAACTCAGCGTGATGAATGGTTTAGCCAAATTTGGACTTTAAACGGTATTCGACAAAAGGTGTCTGAATTTGAACGCAGAACAGCTGCTTACCCTGACGAAATTGCAGAACGTTTAATCAAAATGTTTAGCATAAAAGGCGACACTATACTTGACCCCTTCTTAGGTTCAGGAACTACAATGAAAACCGCAAACAATGCCCAACGCAACTGCATAGGTTATGAAATTGAAGAAGACCTGTTAACAATAATCCAAAAATCTATAAATAAAAACATCAAATCGCCAACAATACACATTATTACACGATAATATTTTATTATGTTAGTGAGACTCTATGAATCCAATTGTTATTTATTCGACACATAGAAACAATACTGAAAAAATTGCGTTAGCAATTGCTCAAGCTGCTAATTGTAAATCTATAAAATTAACTAAAGACTTTGATACTTCGTCAATTTCTTTGGATGAATATGACTTAATTTTTTTCGGCACAGGTATACGGGGTGGTGAGCCATATGTTGAACTGTTAAATTTTATCAAAGAGGCAAACTTGGGCAATGGTAAACAATTCCTGCTGTTTATGACTTGGGCTGGTGGTGGCGCAAGTAACAAGCTGGCTTATGAAAGAATTAGGTGTTCTCTTGATGTAAAGGCTCAGCACTTAGATGCGGATTATTTCATTTGTTTGGGGCAAACATTTGGTTTTACTAGACGTGGTAGACCAAATGAGGCAGATATGGCTGATGCAAAAAAATGGGCGGTAGGAAAATTAAAGTAAACCTTTTTTTATGTAGTAAATGGTTGGTGATGTTGATTTTTTCTTTTTGGTAGGTGTATATGGTTAGGTGTGGTTGGTTGTTTTTTGTTGTTTTCTTTGTTGTATTTGTGTTTTGGATGTTTCACGCTTTTATGTGTGGTGTTTTTATGTTGTGTTGTTGTAAAGAGTTAGTCAATCCACAGTTTAGACACAACAACTATGACAATGTTTATTAGTCAGTTGTATAGGTGTATTTCTGCTTTCAGAGGATAGGAGAAATTTTTTCACGTGAGAAAGATCGGTTTAACAAGAATTCACACTTACCCATTTAGCATAGTTGGAGATTATTTGTCATGATAGAAATACAGAAAGAAGATACTCGTTTATTGTTGAAATCATTTTTCAACGACAAAGGCCTAGTAAGGCAACACCTTGATAGTTATAACGAATTTATCGACCATGGTCTACAAGAAGTTGTAGGCGAAGTCTCTGAAATCCAAATAGAAGTCCAAGACAACCCCTATAAAGTAAAACTTGGACAAATATGGGTAATCGACCCTCAAAGCAGAATAACCGGACCATACGTAACAGAAGTAGACGGAACAAAACACGAAATCCACCCCATGGAAGCACGCCTAAGAAACTTGGCATACAGCGCTCCAATAGCCCTAGAAATGACACCTGTCATAGATGGCCGTGAGCAAGACACAGAACTCGTCTACATCGGAAACATACCTATCATGCTAAAAAGCAAACTCTGCCTCCTAAGCCAACTATCACGAGAAGAATTAATCGCCGCCGGCGAAGACCCAGACGACCCAGGAGGATACTTTGTCGTAAACGGCTCCGAAAGAGTCATAGTAGCCATGGAAGACCTTGCACCAAACCGTGTAATCGTCGATATAGACGATAAAGGAACAAGCCCAGTTTACCAAGCAAAAATTTTCTCAACAACCGTTGGCTTCCGTGCAAGAATAGAACTTAAACTAAAATCCGATGACGCAATATACGTAACAATGCCCGGTGTACCCACCGAAATCCCATTCGTTGCAATTTTACGTGCGTTAAACTTGGAAAAAGACAAAGACATAGCTGAAGCAGTAAGCCTAGATAAAGATATTCAAGCACATCTCGCCTCCTCCTTTGAAAAAGCAGTAGGCATAGATACACCCGCAGACGCTATGCTCTTCATAGGCAACCGTGTCGCCCACGGACAAGTAGAAGAATACAGACTGCAAAAAGCTGAAACAGCCCTAGACAAAAACTTTTTACCCCACATAGGCAGAAGTGAAGCGAACCGTCGAGAAAAAGCCATATTCCTAGGTGAAATGGCATATAGAGTTATCCAACTAAAAATGGGCATACGCCAGCAAGACGACAAAGACCACTTCAAAAACAAACGTCTACGACTCGGTGGCCCATTACTTGCAGACCTTTTCCGTGTCTCATTCCGCAACTTGACACGAGACATTAAATATCAACTTGAACGCATAGGCGTTAAAGGCTCAGTTATAACAGTATCTGCAGCTGTAAGACCTGGTATAATTACAGAAAGATTCCAACACGCTCTGGCAACAGGCAACTGGGGCAGAGGCAGAGTTGGTGTTACACAATTACTTGATAGAACTAACTATATCTCAACTCTTAGCCACTTAAGACGACTTCAATCACCTTTAAGCAGAAGTCAACCAAACTTTGAGGCCAGAGACTTACACCCCACTCATTGGGGCAGACTTTGCCCAAACGAAACCCCTGAAGGCTCCAACTGTGGCCTTGTTAAAAATTTAGCACTATCCGCTACAATTGCAGTTGGTGTAAATCCTGATAGGGTAAAACAGATCTTATTTGAAATGGGCACAATACCTGCAGCAGAAGTAACTGTTGAACAGCGCGTTTCAGGCGCCAAAGTTTTTGTCGACGGAAACATTATTGGTTATCACCTTTCATCTCAAGCTATGGTTAAAAGCTTCCGCGATAAACGACGCTCAGGCGAAATATCCACAGAGGTAAACATTACATTCTTTAACAAATCACAAACATCCACAGAAGAAGTACATGTAAACTCTGATGAAGGACGAGTAAGACGACCATTAATCATCGTTGAAAAATCCGTACCTAAACTTCAACCTAAACACATCGAAAA
Organism: Nitrososphaerota archaeon; assembly: GCA_031283385.1. Classification (GTDB taxonomy): domain Archaea; phylum Thermoproteota; class Bathyarchaeia; order Bathyarchaeales; family Bathycorpusculaceae; genus Bathycorpusculum. Next base: position 6,002 of record JAITBW010000157.1, on the reverse strand, counting down.
AATAGCTCTAGACGAATGGTCCTGGGAAGACATAGTTAAAGCAGGTTACATAGAATATCTTGACGCTGAAGAAGAAGAAAACGCATTCATAGCCCTATCATATGACGATATTACACCTGAAACAACTCACCTAGAAATAGCAACATACACCATACTTGGCATATGCGCCTCAACAATCCCCTATCCCGAACACAATCAGTCTCCACGTAACTCTTACCAAGCAGCAATGGCAAAACAAGCCTTAGGCGTTTATGGAACAAACTTCCACAACAGAACAGACACCCGCAGCCACATACTACATTACCCACAAGTACCCATAGTTCAAACAGAAAACATGGACGTTATGGGATACAAACAACGACCAACAGGCCAAAACTGCATAGTTGCCGTGCTAAGCTTCGAAGGATACAACATGGAAGACGCTATCATATTTAACCAATCATCCATACAACGCGGACTGTTCAGATCAACATTTTATAGAATTTACGAAGCAGAATGCCGCCAATACTTAGGCGGACTAAAAGACAAATTCACCATACCCGAAGCTGGAACACGCGGCTATAGAGGCGAACAATACTACCGCCTACTCGAACCCGACGGCATTATAAGCTTAGAATCACAAGTAGTCGGCGGCGATGTCCTCATAGGCAGAATTAGCCCGCCCAGATTCTTAGAAGAATACAAAGAATTTGACGTAAAAGGCCCCTCAATGCGCGACACCAGCATAGATATGCGACCAAGCGAAACAGGCATAGTTGATGGCATATTTATCACTGAATCAGGCGAAGGCAGCCAACTCGTCAAAGTCCGCGTACGAGACCAAAGAATACCTGAACTTGGCGACAAATTCGCAAGCCGCCACGGTCAAAAAGGAGTAATCGGACTAATAGTCCCACCAGAAAACTTACCATTCACAGACGAAGGCATAACACCTGACTTAATCATAAACCCCCACGCTATACCCTCAAGAATGACCATTGGTCAATTCATAGAGTCACTAACAGGAAAAGCAGCAGCAGCACGCGGAAAACCAGGAGACGGCACACCCTTCGCAAATGAAGGTCCAACCGAGGTCAGAAACAACCTAGTAAAGCTCGGCTTTAGCCACACTGGAAGTGATGTCTTCTATAACGGAGCAACAGGCGAAAAATTTGTTGCAGACGTTTTCGTTGGCATAGTATACTACCAAAAACTTCACCACATGGTTGCAGACAAAATACATGCGCGTGCAAGAGGGCAAGTTCAAATGCTTACCAGACAGCCAACAGAAGGCAGAGCTAGAGGTGGTGGTCTTAGATTTGGTGAAATGGAACGTGACTGCCTTATTGGTCATGGCGCTGCTATGTTGCTAAGAGACCGTTTGCTTGAAGAGTCTGACAAGTATACATTATACATTTGTGAGACCTGTGGTCAAATAGCCTTTTATGATATGAAGCAAAGGCGTTATGTCTGTAAGATATGTGATGAGAAAGTAAAGATTGCACCCGTTACAGTATCTTATGCGTTTAAACTATTATTACAGGAACTGCAAAGCCTCTGTATTACACCAAAATTAAAACTTAAGGAGAAAGCTTAACATGGCATTGGAGGAACTAATTCATAAAGTAGTTGACGAAATCTCATTTGGTTTAATCTCACCAAAAGATCTTCGAAAACAATCCGTTGTTGAAATACAAACCCCAGATACCTATGACGAAGACGGCGCACCAATTACCGCCGGTCTAATGGATGGCCGCTTAGGAACCCTTGAACCACGACAACGATGCAAAACATGCGGAAACACCGCTGTTAAATGCCCTGGACACTTTGGCCATATAGAGCTCGCCGTACCCATAGCTCATATTGAATTCACAAAAATCATATTTGACCTTATAAAATCAACATGCCGAAGCTGCGGACGCATACTCCTCTCTGAGGACGCATCCAAAAAAGCACGGCAAAAAATTGAACGCTACACAGAATTGCTAGGCTCAATACCTGATGAAGTATACAAGGAAATAATGAGCGACATAAAAACAAAACAATGCCCATACTGCGCTTCATCCCAATACAAAATCACTTTCGAAAAACCAACAAAATACGTTGAAATAACCGATTTAGGCTCTGAATCCCTCACTCCTAGCATGATCCGTGAACGCCTCGAACGTATAAGCGATGAAGACCTTGAAGTATTAGGCTTCAACCCAAGAGTCGCACGACCCGAATGGATGATTCTACAAGTACTACCCGTACCCCCAGTATACGTCCGTCCATCAATCACTTTAGAATCAGGTATACGCTCAGAGGACGACTTAACACACAAACTTGTAGACATTATACGAATTAACCAAAGACTAAAAGAAAACATGGAAGCCGGCGCACCAACACTTATCATACAAGACCTAAGCGAACTGTTACAATATCACGTTACCACATACTTCAACAATGAAGCCTCAGGCATCCCACCCGCAAGACACAGAAGCGGCAGAGCACTAAAAACGCTCGGACAACGCCTAAAAGGCAAAGAAGGACGATTCAGAAGCAATCTCTCAGGCAAACGTGTCGACTTTTCCGCACGTACAGTCATATCTCCAGATCCAAACTTGGACATAAACGAAGTTGGTGTACCACAAGACGTAGCTATGCGCCTATCCGTCCCAGAAAAAATAACAGCCTGGAACATTGAAGAAATGAAACAATACGTAATAAACGGTCCCGAAAACTATCCAGGCGCACTATACCTAATCCGCCCAGACGGAAAACGCATCCGACTCGAATTCGTTGTCGACCGCACAAAAATAGCAGAAGCCGTCGAAACAGGATTTATAATCGAACGCCACCTAAAGAATGGCGACATTGCAATATTTAACAGACAGCCATCACTTCACCGCATGTCAATTATGGCTCACTACGTACGCGTACTACCCTACAAAACATTCCGTATGCACCTCTGTGTCTGCCCACCATATAACGCAGACTTTGACGGAGACGAAATGAACTTACACGTTCCACAAAGCGAAGAAGCTAAAACAGAAGCATTATTACTCATGCAAGTACAAGACCAAATCCTCTCCCCAAGATTCGGCGGACCAATCATTGGAGCTATAAGAGATTTTGTCACAAGCGCATATTACTTTACCCGAAAAGGCAACTATGTCACTCAAGAACAAGTAGACCGTCTATTAACCAGCACAGGCTACACCGGTGAAATACCCGAACCTGAAATAAAAAGCCCACAACCCATGTGGTCAGGCAAACAAATCTTTAGCTTATTTTTACCAAAAACCCTAAACTATGTACTGAAAGCAAACATTTGCCAAGGCTGCAATAAATGTGAAGGCGATGCCTGCAAACATGACGCATACGTTGTAGTGCGCAACGGGCAGCTTGTTTCAGGTGTTATTGATAGACGAAGCATTGGTTCTGAGCAGTCAGAAAGTTTGCTTCACAGGATCATTAAAGATTACGGTACACAGGCAGGACGAACATTCCTAAATAATGTAACACATCTATTGAAACTATACATATCCATGAGAGGCTTTAGCTACACCTATGACAACCTAGTATTGTCACCTAAAGCACGTAGTCGTATGGCAAGAACTATGGATAGAACACAGAAAAAAATAGATGAGCACATAGCTAATTACCAAAACGGCACTCTCCCACGGTTACCTGGACAAACTCTGGAAGAATCTTTTGAAATTTATGTCATGCATGAACTTTCAACAGCCAGAGATGAATCAGGAAAAATCGCAGATGACGACTTTACCCTAGAAAACGCCGGAGTAGTTATGACCAGAACAGGCGCTAGGGGCTCTAGCCTCAACATTGGTCAAATGGTTGCTTGTGTCGGACAACAGTCCGTTAGAGGCAAACGTATCCTTAGAGGCTACTCAGGACGAGCATTACCACACTTTAAAGAAAACGATCCTCAACCTAAAGCAAGAGGCTTCGTGTATAACTCTTATCAAGTAGGTCTTGATGCAATAGAATTCTTTTTCCATGCCATGGGAGGCAGAGAAGGACTAGTAGACACTGCAGTACGCACCCAACAAAGCGGCTACATGCAACGAAGACTTATCAACGCACTCGAACATATACGCCTAGAATATGACAACACTGTCCGTAACTCCGCCGGAGACATAATACAATTCCGCTACGGCGAAGACGGCGTTGACCCCGCAAAAAGCGACCACGGCAAAGCCGTAAACGTTAGCAGACTTATCGAACAAATACAAATAGGCGAAGGAAAATGCGAAGCCGCACCTGTAGACTTTATCAAACAACAACTAGCAAACGTCGAAAACAACCTAACACCCATACTATTTGACCAACTCAAAAGCTCCCTTACAAAGAGCAAATTAAGCAAAGAAGGCATAGAAAAAGCCGCCACCCTAACAGCCGAACAATACAAACGCGCACTAATGGAACCAGGAGAAGCCGTCGGCATAGTCGCAGCACAATCCATAGGCGAACCCGGCACACAGATGACCCTAAGAACATTCCACTACGCCGGAGTCAAAGAACAAAACGTCACCTTAGGCCTACCCCGACTCATAGAAATCGTAGACGCAAGAAGAATACCCTCAACACCCATCATGACAATTTACCTAACAGAAGAAAACGCAAAAAAACAAGAAAAAGCAGTCACAGTAGCAAGAGACATAATATACACCTCACTTGAAAACATCGCCTCCGCAATATACGAAGACCCAGTCAAAGAAGTCATACTAGTAGAACTTAACAGCACTATAATGACTGACCGCAACATAACAATGGACGAAGTCAAAACACGCCTCGAAACCCTAAACGCAACAGTCACACTAATAGATGACACACTCGAAATAAAACCCGCCAAAGCCGAAGCCCTAAAACGAATGCTAACAAAACTACCCGCAGCCCACATAAAAGGCGTCCCAGACATCAAACGAGTACTAGTTACAGAAGAAAACGGAGAATGGGTAATTCGAACAGACGGCTCAAACCTCGCTAAAGTCTTAGAAATCACAGGCGTAGACACATCAAAAACATCCACAAACAACATACACGAAATCGCAAAAACCTTAGGCGTAGAAGCAGCAAGAAACGCACTAGTCAACGAAGCCAAAGGAGTACTCGAAGACCAAGGCTTAGACGTTGACATAAGACACGTTATGCTAGTAGCTGACATGATGACAACAACAGGAGATGTACAACAAATCGGCAGACACGGAATCAGCGGCAAGAAAGCAAGCGTATTAGCACGCGCCGCATTCGAAATCACCATACCAAATATTGTTGAAGCTGCCGTTAGAGGCGAAAGCGACCCTCTAACAGGAGTAACAGAAAACGTTATAGTTGGACAATCAATACCAATCGGCACAGGCCTAGTTGAATTGTACATGTCCACATTTGAAAATCAAGAAAAAGATGGAGGAAAAACTGAAACATGATAAATATAGATAAAGCAATCGCGTTAGCCGTCAAAACTGGCAAAGTTTCTTTCGGAGCCAACTCGGCATTACAAAACGCTAAAACAGGCAAAACCAAACTAATACTTTTATCTTCTAACTGCCCAAAAACGATAAAAGACGACATAGAACAATACAGCAAAATCTCAAAAGTCCCAGTAATAACATACAAAGGCACATCCATGGATCTAGCTGAAGTCGCAGGCAAACTATTCATAATCTCTGCATTAAGCATAAGAGAACCCGGAGACTCAGACATCCTAAAACTAGTAGAAACCCCTGAAATTCAAGAAGCACCTGGAGGAGAGCAATGACAACCGGTATAAAAATCACATGCGATGAAATGCGTTACATCGCACTGTTTGAAAGCATAAGCGGCGCAAGCGTAAAAGACTGCATAATAGACGAAGAACAAGAACGAGTAATCTTTATCGTCAGCCAAGGACAAGTAGGCGTAGCCATAGGCAAGGGTGGACGAAACATTCACACTCTAGAACGAATGACTGGTAAAAAACACGAAATTATAGAATACAGCGAAGATCCAGCACAATTCATAAAAAACGCTCTTAAACC
>JAITBW010000026.1 GCA_031283385.1 Nitrososphaerota archaeon | reverse complement strand
AGACTCGTATAGCCTCATTTTTAGGTATAGTTTGATCATAAACGTCGCCTGCAATAACAACGGTGTTAACTTTTTCTGTTTGTATATAGTTGATTATTTGTTGGAAGACATGTTTTTGTTCTTCAAGCATAGAAAATCCATGTACAATTTTACCTATATGCAAATCTGACAAATGTAAAAACTTCATAAATTATACTTCATCTCGCCTATGCATTAGTCCATAATTCTTTTTATTAAACAGGTTGTAGCAAATAGTCTTCTGTGGTTTATTGCTGTCTTTAACTGTTAGAGGCAACATGTTAAAGGGAATGTTACCTATTCTTTTGATGTTGCTTATACTACTTATTATGCTGTTGTAGTATCGTGTTGTAGACTGCTGCATTACTACACCTTCTTGCTTTGAACGTTTTTTCTAAACATTTATTCTTGTTATTATCAGGTTTGTTTTCTTTAATTATCCGAGTTGTTGGGATCTATATCTATTTGTCCTGTTAGTTCTTTGAGCATGAAGGTCATCATGTTTTCAAGCAGGTGATCAACCGTGGGTATGCCTTTGTTTTCAACTAGTTCTACACCAATTTTTTGGCAAAAGTCTGCAATATAGCATCCTACGTGTTCATTTCGAACATGTATAGATAGCGGTCTGCCAAATTGCACTATGTAGTAGGCGAGCATTTCAAGTATGTTCCTTTCAATTTCGCCGTCTTCGTTCATCTGTTGGTCAATGGCTTTGCCGCCTATTTTATCAGCTAACAATAGAAAGCAGGGCAGACGTGGGCGGTCTGTTTCATTTTCTTGAATGGGTACAGGCAGATACATTAATTCAAATTCAAGTTTTGCATTATTGCATTTTTTCCTTTTTAACTTTGTCAGTAATTTTTCATCATCCACAATTAACCGATGCTTAACTTCGGGTATGGGCGGCATTTTCACAGCGGTATTTACCCAAAGTTTCTTCTCAGGAGAATAATAACGTAGAAGCGTCTCGTCATCATCAAAATTTACCTCAAGATCCTTTAGGTGTGTACAAGCTGCAAAAAAGTTTTGCAACGCCTGTATTAACAAATCAGCCTGCTCAGAATTTATATGCCAAGGAAAATAACCTGGCTCCATTGAACGGAAATATATCCATTCATTGCGTCCGCGAAAACGTAAATTCAAATCTTTAAGCACTTTACGATCTTGAGGAGATAACTCATCACTATCTCCATAGTAACACATCAAACAAGTCTGTTCAAACCCTAACATCTCATTAAATTTATCCTCAGACGTATTGAGCATACGATAAAAACCGTTAATAGATTCATACCCCGGATATATCCCAACACCAAAACATTCCCCACCCCCACCAATCACTGAGCAGTAAACAGGTTCTTTCTGCCAAGGCAACATGATTGTAATTAAATCGGTTTCCCTCAAAAATGTCCACGGAGCCAAAAGTTTAATGTTTTTAGCAACCTCATAAAGTTGACTCCATTGATCATGTGTTGGCACATGTTTATCCTTTGAAGGAGAAACTTTGGATTGAGTTGATTTTTCAGCCATATCCACCTTAAAGGCTTTGGGTAAACAACATTTCTTATATTTTTCACCACTACCACAGGGACAGAGATCATTACGACCAGACTTTTTAAAATGCAAAAATGACTCATTGTCAATATGCATCAAAGACGCCAGTGCATCTTGTATCTCCTGTGCCCCCTCATAAACATCGTTTAAAGCAACTTTTGTCTTGAAATTATTATTAGCAGTAGCAGTAGTTGTTGTTAGTGTTTGTTTGTTTTTGGTGTTGTTGTTGATGTTTTGTTTTTCATAGCGTTGGAGCATTTCAGAGGCTGATTTTTTTAATTGGTTATCAAGTGTTTGTGCTCTATCGAAAGTTATTATGTTGATGCTTTGTAAATATTTGATAAATACTGTTAAAACAGGTTCCACTGCTTTATAGTAAGATGCTTGTACCAATAGATTATAGGGGTAAATTTCTGTTAGTATGTTGTTGAGTGCGGTTTCTGTCCATTGATCAGGGGACTGGTTATGATAACTATACATTAACTCGGCAAAGAAACTTGTAATGTTGTATAGGTTCTTTTTAGCGTCACGTGAAAGAAATTTATACTCGGAATGTTTTTGACATCCTTTCGCCCAAATTTCAACGTTCACAAGTATCTGAGCACACTTTTCATCAGAATATTTGCTCTCTTTCATTTACTGCCCCACTCAATTATACACTATACACTATTTATCGACTGTGGAACATAAGTGTTAATTTTTGCTATTACACGGTATATTTGCTGTTATTTGTATTTCTCAGATAATTGTTTACGTGTTGATGTAGTGTATGTATTCAGATCAACCTGATTTTATAGACTTAAGGTTAAGTGTGTATCATAAAAATGCAGATATGATCCTGTTTGATGGGTAAATTTTACTTGAAAATTTAAACACAAACAAAAAAAGAGTAACTAAAACCATATTTTTCGTTGAGAGCTGAATACATACTCTTTTTTATGTCTAAGAAAACGTCTGAAATTAAAGTTAACAGCATTCTCGATGTAGATATGTTGTTGTTCCATTGAAGTCCCAAAATAGTGTCAAACATATTTATCGACGACCCTAACTGTGTTCAAATCTATTTTGTTGAGAGTTTGTAGCTTGTGTCTATTCGTTGCAAAATTTCTTCAAGGGGTACAGAGCCGTCTAAGCAAATAGTGTACCAGTGCTTTTTATTCATATGATAACCAGGAAAATATTTTTGGTCATCAACAATGCTCTCTATTTCTTTGGAATTGGTTTTCAAATCTATAATAGACCTTAGTTTTTATTAGTGATTTAACTGTGAATCGGAGCTTTTATTAATATACGGTCTTGTTATTTGGTTTTTACGGTGTTTGTGTGCTAAATTATGCCGTATTATCTAAACATCCCGACCAATTTAAGACCTTCACAGGACTAACCCTGCAAGAATTCAACACCCTAAACCAAC
>JAITBW010000158.1 GCA_031283385.1 Nitrososphaerota archaeon | reverse complement strand
TAACAGGGGACAGTGTTGGTGTATTAGGAGAGCTACATCGTTTGAGAAAATGTTTTTACCATTAACAATTATCATTTCCGTTAAGCGACCTGTAAGGTAAAGTTCGCCATCAAATATTAGGCCCATATCGCCTGTACGGTAAAAGAGACCGTCAACTCCGTTAATGGTTGCATTAAATCGTTTTGTTTCAACAGGATTTTTCCAATATCCTTGGCAGACACTGGCGCCTTGAATGTAAATTTCGCCAATTTCGTTTTCTGCACAAATAGATCCGTCTTCTTTTACAGTTAAAATTTTCAAATTGTTTAACGGTTTACCTAGGCTGACTACTAACTTGTGTTTTTTGTTTTCAGTTAGAATAAATTTGCCAGCTAAGTATTGGTCAACATCAATTTTTTGGCATTTATATGAAAGAAGAGAGAGTGTAGCTACACAAACGCATTCAGATAAGCCATATCCGGCTGCAAAGGTTTTTTGTGGGATGTTAAATAGGTTGCAGAATTTTTCTATGGTGTGTGAGTATATGAATTCTGAGCCGTTGATTAGGAGGGTTACGTGGGATAAATCGTATTGTTTAGCTTCTTCTTTACTTATGAGTTTTGTACATACGTCGTATGCAGAGTTGGGTGCTACTGTTGCGTTTATTTTGAAGTCTGATAGGGATTTTATCCATATTGTAGGTTTTTGTAGGAATTGTAGTGTGGGTATAAAGTATGCTGTGCCTGTTTCTGCGAGGAGGGGGATAAATATGGTAACTATTAGTCCAATGTTGTGGTAGAATGGAACCCATGAGGCAAGGTTGTAGTCATGTGTAAAGTCAAAGACGTTTTTGCAATCGTTGAGGCAGCTCATAAGGTTTTCATGTGTTACCATGACGCCTTTAGGTTCAGATGTAGAGCCGGAAGTGTACTGTAGGTATACGAGTTCGTTTTTATGGTAAACATTAAGAGGAGTATATTCTTCATGTCTAGTTATCTTGTCAGTGTATATGCGTTTTAAAGTTATAACGCGTAGGAGTGCTTTTTTTATAAGAGATTTTATTATGTCTTTTTTTGATTCTTGCTCTAAGGCGTAATTGGATATGAGAAATTTTGGTTTGCAAGAGTTAAGAGCAGAAATAAAACGAGACAACTTTGCGTTATCAATTGGAGGTGGAATAACCGTAAAGACACCGCCTTCCATCATGCAGCCGAAAATTGCGTAAATTGTTCCTGCATCTTGCATAGAAAAAATGATAGCTCTATCGCCCTTTTTTGCGCCTTTTCTTTTTAAAGTGGCAGCGATATCTCGTGATTTATCATACAATTGCCTTGCACTAATTGGCTGCATGTCAAATGGTTCTTTATTGCAATCTAGAAAATTGAATATGCAGCGTTCTGGATTACGTTTTGCGCCCGAATATAAGTAATCAAGAATGCTTTCCATCCTTTATCACGTCGTCAAGAAAAGTTGTTTAGCTGAATAATGTTTTGTTTTTTTCCAAAAGTCAAAGACTGGATTTCCCTCTTGAAGTAAATAATTTCTCCAAATAGTCGGTCAAATAATAATTCACGTTCAGTTTTTTATAAACATCACTTATTAAGGTAATGCATATTTTGGAAATAATTTTATATGTGGTGTAGTAGGCTTAAATAAAAAAAGTGTTAGGCATAGTTCTGCTATTTGCCTTTTTATTTTGAGTTTGCTAGGTATTTTAGGTGGAATGGTTTAATGTTTAAGCCTGATTTTAGGTCGGAGTTGAATGTTTGGCTTTCAATTATCCATTCAGAAAGTTCTGAGTCATGTGCGCGTATGAATTCTGAAAAGCTGGCATAGTTTTCGTGTAGTGATAGGCATACTGCGTCCCAGCCCATGCCGCGTCCGTCTGAGAATAGGATAACGTTTGGTTGTTTAAGATACCATTCTCTGAGTTTTTTAATTGCGTCTGTTTTTTCTTGTCCTGTTTTTTGTTTTAGTTTGCTTTTGAGGAATGTGAATGCAGATATTTCGAAGCCTATTTGTCCGAATTTTGGTATAACTGTGTATCCTTCGATATAGTTTTGCTCAAGCATAGTGCGTCTTCTTGTTACTGTTGGTTGTGATATGCCTAAAGCCTTAGCTAACTGTCTATCGCTTCGGTGTGAGTCTTTCATTAATTCGAAAAGTAATTTGTAATCTATTGGTTTTAGGTCTTTCATATATATCATCTTTCGTATTGGAGTTATGAAATTTTTCAGGATATATAAACATCATTGTGTTATTTTGGAGAAAAACAGTATATTTTAATGGAAATAGTAACAATACTTATGAATAATAAACAATAATTTAATTGAGGAGAGCAAGCCTATTCAATTAATGCATCAAATCTGCGAAGAAGTTCGTGAATTATTACAAAAACTTGTCCGTATAGATACAACTAATCCATCAGGCAACGAAACAGTGGCTGCACAATTTTTAGAGCAGGAGTTAGGTAAAGATAATTTTGAATGCGAAATCATAGAGTCAAAGCCTACAAGAGGCAATTTAATCACACGCCTAGAAGGAACTGGAGAGGGACCAAGTTTGCTTTTGCTCTCACATCTTGATGTTGTTGCCGCTAACCCAGCGGAATGGAGTATTCCACCATTTGAGGGAGCAATAAAAGATGGCATCGTTTATGGAAGAGGCACATTAGACATGAAAGGTATGACGGCTATAGAGGTTATGACTCTAAAGCTGCTTAAACGCAATGGCGTTAAAATTAAAGGTGATGTACTCTTAGCAGCTACTGCTGATGAGGAAAATGGCGGTTTTAATGGTGTAAGTTGGCTTTTGAAGCATCATCGTGAAAAGTTCATGGCGGATTATGTGTTAAATGAGGGAGGGGGTGCGTCAATTCCAACGAGAAGTGGTAATATTTTTACGGTAAATACTGCTGAGAAGGGTGTAATGTGGTTTAAGCTTAAAGCTAAGGGTGTGCCTGGGCATGGTTCTATGCCAAATACTGCGGTTAACGCGATAAGTCCTATAATTTGTGCTGTAGAAAAATTGTGTAGTTACAAGCCGGAGATTGTTTATGTGCCAACAGTTAAGGCTTTTCTTAGTAAAGTTGCAGAGAAAAATCCTGATCTTAGAGAGCCATTTGAAGAGTTAATAGGGCATCCTGAGAAGAGTATGCAAATTCTTGACTCTTTAGCGAGTAGGGGTGAACCTTTGGCTGAGGAAATTCGGCCTAGAATACAGTTGACGTTAACTCCGACTATGTTGTTGGGGGGTGTGAAGGCTAATATTGTGCCTAGTGAGTGTGAGGTTACGTTTGACTGTAGGATTTTACCGGGTCAGAGTGTTGATAGTACATTGTCTTTAATTAGAGGTCTGTTATCTGATGTGGGGCTTAGTGAGTTGGGGCTTGAGTTTTTACAGACTTGTAATGGTACGGAGTCGTCAATGCAAACGGTGCTTTATCAAACTATTGTAGATGTTCTATGTGAATTTGAGCCTAACTGTACGGTAACTCCCACTTTGCTATGTGGAGGTACAGATTCAAAATTTTATCGTGTGCAGGGTAGTATTTGTTATGGTTTTCATCCAATGCATACAGAGCCTCCTATAGATGGAAAATATGTTAGGCGTGAGCATGGTATAGATGAGCGTATATCAATTGATAATTTAGTATTTGGTACTAGTGTTTTGTATGAAACAGTAAAAAGGTTCATGACTTAATTTTCTTTTAAGCGGTTTTTTATTATTTTTACTATTTCATACCATAACACAGATGCCGCAGCTATGCCTAAGACGGAGAGTAGCTGTGTTGCTGAGAGGGGCGCGAATTTTAGGAAGCTGTTTAGGGGACTGTATATCATGGCAAATAAGCCTGTTATGATGAGAATATTTGCAGTCCACATGACTTTGTCTTTAGATAATCGTTTAATTGAAGTGAAAATGTTATCCGTGTTGGAGCTGTTTACTTGCACTAAGAATATGTTAGCAATTATGATAACTGCAAGACCCATAGAACGAGCTACATATGCGTCCGCCGGGTTTTGTGCTAACATGTAATAATAAAGCCCAAAGGACGCAGCAAATATAGTTATACCCTGCAGGATGCATTTTACTAAGGTTTTTGTGTTTAGCAGAGTTTCTTTTGGATTTCGCGGCAGTCGTTTCATAATGTTTGTCTCTGCCGGCTGCCGTTCTAGTATAATAGAGCATGTTGGGTCTGCTATTAATTCAAGTAAAACGATATGCACAGGAAGCAGCATTAAGCTTGAATGATATATACCTAATAGTGGAGCAAATAAGGCTACTAGTGCTACGGGTACATGTATGGTAAAGACATAGTTGACTGCTTTGCGTATGTTGTCATAAATTCGTCGGCCGTCTTTTACTGTATCTACTATAGTGGAGAAATTGTCGTTCATAAGAATTATGTCAGCTGCTTCACGTGACACTTCACTTCCACGTTTACCCATAGCTATGCCTATGTCAGCATATTTTAACGCTGGAGCATCATTTACGCCATCACCAGTCATTGCAACAATTTCGCCGTTTTCTTTGAAAGCTTTAACTATACGCATTTTATGCTCAGGCGTAACCCTAGAAAATATGTTAACATTTTTAACGCCCCT
>JAITBW010000091.1 GCA_031283385.1 Nitrososphaerota archaeon | reverse complement strand
CACAGTTAAAGGTTAGTTTGTAAATAGCTAACCAAGTTGTTTAAGTCTTAAACATTGAGCGTGTTTCCATTGGTTGATGTAAGATCGTTTAAAGCTATAAGGTATACTCCTAAAGCAGGTAACCCGAAATTGTTGGTTACTGAGCCTTATGATAAAATTGACTCTGAAATGCAAAGACAATATTATGAGAGATCACCCTATAATTATTGCCGTCTAATTCTACCAATAGAAGCTGACAAGTATCAAGTTGCTCAGCAGCGCATCACACAATGGTTAAATGATGATGTAATGAAACGGATAGAGCAGCCGGCGATTTTTGTTTCACAACAAAAATATAGCATTAATGGGAAAAAGTTTGTGCGCACGGGTTTAATTGCTGCATTACGGTTGTATCCTTACAGCGAGAACATGGTCTATCCGCATGAATTTACGCATTCAGCACCAAAGGCAGACCGATTAAACATGTTGCGTACGGTGCAGAAAAATCTTGAACAAGTTTTTCTAATGTATTCAGATCCAGAAAATAAAACCATAGAGTTCTTTAGAGAAATTGCTAAAACTATGCCTCTGGTAAAAGTTACTGATCCAGATGGTGTAGAGCATACAACTTGGGAAGTTACAGATCCTGAAAAAATTCAATACATTCAACAGGTGTTAAGTGAAAAAACCATGGTCATAAATGATGGCCATCACAGGTATGAGAGCGCACTTGCCTATCGTGATGAAATGCGTGCCAAAGGTGACTGGACAGATGATTCTGCATTTAATTTCCACATGTGCTATATGGTGCCCATACAAGATGAGGGGTTAGTGATTCTGCCAACGCACCGATTGCTTAAAGAAGCAGAGTTAACACCGCAAATTATAGAAGAGCTTAAACGTTACTTTACAATTACCGACGTAGCACCAAATGCTAAAGCTATAGATGACTATCTTGCAAATCACATTGAAGAGCATGCCTTCTGTGTTTATGATGGAAAAAACGCGTTTGGCCTAACAATGAAACATGACGAGAACGTATATCAATTTGTTAACACTCACACATCAAAAGAAACAAAAATTTTTGACGTCGTCATTTTACGGGACATCGTTTTTAAGAATATACTAAAAACCGAAGAGCTGAAAATTGACGAAAACATCATTTATGTACGATGGACCAAAACAGCTATAGAAAAAATTAATCAGAAAGAAGCAAAAATTGCGTTCCTAGTAAACCCAATAAGCGCTAAAGCTGTATCAGAACTTGCACTACAACATGAAAAATTACCAGAAAAAAGCACAGACTTTTACCCTAAACCACTATCAGGCATCATGATGATGGATATCTCAACACATGAAAAACTCTAATTCCATCATTAAAATTTAACATTCACCAAATATTGGTCAGAGACTTTTTTGTTTTATTTCCGTTAGTGAGCAAATGAGCTGTATATGAACTCTCCAAATATGTTTCTCCGTGCAGCTACGCAATAGAAACCAAACTACAAAAGTTTTGTTTCGATATATGATGGACAAAATGTTTAATTAAATCCTAGTAATAAATCTAAAAATAAAGAGGTTAGATTATGTCTCAACTTGATTTAGGATTAAAAAAATATATAGCAGAATTAATCGGAACATTTGTGCTTGTTTTTGCAGCTTGTGGTAGCGCAATTTTTGCAGGCAGCGTCATTGGAAATTTAGGTGTATCAATTGCGTTTGGTTTTTCATTACTAGTAATGATTTATACCATAGGCAGTATTTCAGGTTGTCACATTAACCCTGCGGTTTCAATTTCTATGTTAGCAGCGGGTAAGTTAAGTGTAAAAGACACTGTATTTTACATAATTTTTCAATGTATAGGTGCAATAATTGGTGCAGGAGCACTGTACTTTATCAGATCAGATAGCGTTATAGCTGGTGGAACTATAACACAGTTAGCACAAAACAGTTACGGAACTATAGGAAGTGCCTCGCTTATGGTAGCAGCTGTTGCCGAAATAGCGTGTACATTCATCTTTATCCTTGTCATACACGGAGCAACAAGCAAGAAAGCCCCTAAGGGCTTTGCAGGAATAGCAATCGGATTTGCATTAACATTAGTCCACCTATTCCTAATACCGCTAACTAACGCTAGCGTTAACCCTGCCAGAAGCTTAGGCCCAGCATTATTTGTTGGAGGTTTAGCAATAGAACAACTTTGGCTATTTTGGGTTGCACCAATAATTGGCGGTTTACTTGCTGCAGGTGTGTGGAAAATAATATCTGCAGAACCCAAAAACCAACCTATTTCTGCAGAAGCAGCTGAATAAACGGTCACCAGAATACAGGCAGCACATACGGTATATGTGCAGAATTTTTCTGCACACAGGAATGCCTGTAATACTGTTTTTTTATTTGCTAACTAACTAACATTTTTTCTTTTTTGTCAGAGCTATTTGTTTAATCTAAGTTGATGTAAACAAGTGTTGGCGATGCACGTAGTTACGTGGTAAACTAAAAATTAGAGGTGAGAGTTTTTCGTTTAGGGGTTTATTTAGTGTATTTTATGGGTTGGCGTTTGAATTTTTTCTTGCAGATTATGCTGCAAAAGTGATAAGTTTCGCCTTCGTAGGTGATTTTAAATTTAGCGGTATTCTCGTCTAGAACCATTCCGCAGACTGGGTCTCTAAATGACATTCTCTTGGTTAAACCTCAGTATGAGGTATACTTGCAATCATTTATGGTTAGTGGTGAAACAAAAATAAAGATACAATAAAAGACGGATAAAAAATGTGTTAGGTGGAATTGAGTGTTTGTTGTTTTTAGTAGAAGCTCTGTATTGGTGAGTCGTCTTGTTCTGTTTTGTTTTTTGTATTGATTTCTTCTATGCGTGTTTTTGTTAAAGCTTTGATTTTGTTGAAATCACTTAATTCGCCATAGTTGACAAGAGTAATTGCTGTGCCTTCTGTGCCTTTTCTGGCAGTTCTGCCGATTCTATGGAAATACACTGGGGGATCATTTGGTACATCATAGTTAATTATGTGTGTAATACCCTCTATATCTAAGCCTCTGGCGGCAACATCTGTTGCTACTAGAAGGCTAAGGCGACCGGTTTTGAAGTCGTTTATTGCGCGGTCGCGTTGTGCTTGTGTGAAGCCTGCGTGTATTGCTTGGACACGGAAGCCTTTTCGGTGCATTTGTTCAGAAACGCGGCTTGTGTCTCGGCGGGTTCTGCAGAATATTATTGCTTTTTCTACGTCGTCTTGGCGTAAAATGTTGCATAGGGCTTCGAATTTGCCGTTTTGGTTGATGACTGTATAGTATTGTTTCATTTGTGTGACTGCGATTTCGTCTTTGCTTACAAGTATTTGTTCAGGGTTTTTCATGTATTTGTTGCATACGCGCATGACTAAGTTGTCTATGGTTGCGCTAAATAGGCTTGTTTGTCTATCTTTGGGTGTTTTGTATAGGATGTATTCGACGTCTTCTAAAAAGCCCATGTCGAGCATGCGATCAGCTTCGTCTAGTACGACAATGCGAACTGATGAGAGGTGGAGTACGCCTCGTTTCATCAAGTCGATTATGCGGCCGGGTGTGCCTACGACGATGTGTATGTTGCCTTTTAGGGCGTGAATTTGTTTATTAATTGATTCTCCTCCGTAGACGGGTAGAACGCGAATTTTTGCGTATTTGCCAAATTTTGACATATTATCGGCTACTTGAACTGCTAACTCGCGTGTTGGAGCTAAAATTAAACCTTGTATACCTTTAATATTTGGATCTAATCGTTGGATCATTGGCACGCCAAAAGCGGCGGTTTTACCTGTGCCTGTTTGTGCTTGTCCTATAACATCTTTGCCGTCAAGCAATGGTGCTATGGCGTGGGCTTGAATTGGAAAAAGTGCATCAAACCCTAATTCGTTTAAACCCTTCAAAAGTTCATTACTTAAGGGTAAGTCTTTAAATGATTGTGCTTGCAAACTAGTTTTTCTCCTGCCACAGATTCGTTCATGTTACATGTTTAGAAGCTCAGGAGCTTTTACGGTTATACATGAGTTAATGTGACACTGCCAATATTTCAGGTCAGAAATATAAAAAGATTTGTAAAATCTAAACAGTAATGAACCGTGAAAGTACTAAATTTGAATCATACAAATAAAACTAGCAAACATCTAAACATAAACAGACACAACATATCCAATTTATAGAAACAATCATGAAAAAGCAGCCCTTTTTTATGCAAAAGAGGGAGATGGTTGTTGTTTTAAGAATTTCCGAAGTTCCTCTATCTTGTGAATTTCAATAGAGTTACTTGCATGCCGCATTGCAGTACGTTCACCTGCTGTAAATAGCACTGTTTCCTTATCAAAGAGTAAATGTGAAGAAAACAATTTATTTGCAACAAAAGAAATCGCGTCATTTTCTGCCAAGTAATCAATGAAAACGGGTTGAACACCGAAGGTTAACTCTAACTGCTTTTTCACTTTAACATCAGGGGTTACAGCAATTATAGGTTGAGAAATTTTGAATCGGGCAATCATTCTGGCAGTATAACCAGTTTTTGTTAAAGTTATAACTTTATCAAGAGGCATACTCTGACATATCCTTTGAATCGCCCGGCTAACTGTATCAGAAAGGTTAACAAAGCAGGTGTCTTCAACATTGCTTCTTGTAGCAGTTTCAGTTTCATTTGCAATACGACTCATCATTTCCACTGCTTCCACGGGATACTGACCAATAGCTGTCTCGCCTGAGAGCATAATAGTATCTGAACCGTCCAAAATAGCATTAGCAACATCACTCACCTCTGCCCGTGTAGGCTGAGGATTATGCACCATAGATTCTAACATTTCAGTAGCCGTTACAACTAGTTTTCCACGTTGGTTACAGCGTTTAATTATAGATTTTTGGACTAGAGGTACTTTTTCCGGTTCGATCTCAACGCCTAAATCACCTCGTGCGACCATTATGCCGTGTGCTACCTCTAAAATGGCGTTAACGTTTTGGACGCCTTCGAAGTTTTCTATTTTTGCAATAATGCCTCCATCGTAAATATTGGCGAGGTCTTCAACGTCACATACGTTTCGGGTAAAAGAAAGTGCAATGTATTCTACATCGAATTTTTTAGCAAAATTGATTATTTCTAAATCATAATCAGTAAGGGTGGAAACTGTAAGACGTTTATTTGGAAGGTTAACGCCTTTTCCGTCGGTAATTGTGCCGCTAGTTATTACAAGTAACCATAGTTTTTCATCGGTTTTTTCAGTAATAATTGTTCGGATTTTTCCATTATCAATAAGAAGAACATCACCTACATTTACAGTGTCATAGAAGTCATGATTAAAACTTATTTCATCTTCACTGTTAAAACCGACTTCTATTATTTCGCCTTTGTGCAGTTCTCTTTTTTGTATAGTTTTAAGCCTGATTTCTGGACCCTTTAGGTCAATAATTATGGGAATCTCGGCAACTTTGCGCACTGTTTCAATGGCATTTTGGTACTGTTCAGTATCGCCATATGCAGTGTTAATTCTTGCACCATTCATTCCTGCGTGAACCATTTTTTTAATGGTAGCCTTATTGCAACTAGCTGGACCAATTGTAGCGATTATCTTTGTCTTCTTCATAAGCACCCTTCCTACTACTAATAGTATTAATGGAACTATGGAATTAAAGTATGACGACACAAATATTCGTTTGCTAAAGTATCTATATAGAGCGCGTTATTTTAAAAAATGTTTTACTTTTTGGGCATAATTAAATACTATTAGTGGCATATGTTTTATCTATGGTGTACCGTCCTCGAACGCGATCATCTAAAAAAGTAAGTTGGAAAACTAAAGATTTTCAAAAAAAGAAGCATCCTAACAAACGTTTAAGTAAATATGGCAATAAACAAGTTTGGGAAGAAAAAACTGTATCTTTACAACAACTTTTTGAGATAACCCTTAAACGTTTGCATACTTTAGGTAATCAAAAATTCGGTTCGTCTCCATTTTGTGAACATTTTGATCGTTGGTTATTAAATGTAGAAGCAGTTTTAGATGAATTTGAAGCTCAACCAGATGTGAATATTGATGAACAGTTTACAAAAGAGCGTAATCAAATAGTTACAGAAATTAAACTTCAACTAGATAATCGTCGTCAACAAGAAAACAGTCTTGAAATACAAATAAACAATGTATCAGACGCTAAAAACCGTCTTCAACAAACCAAGAAGGAATACGTAGCCAAAGCACTCATACTTAAGAACAAAAAAATTGTTACAGTAAAAAGACTAAACAAAGAGTTAGAAACTCTAAAGGAAGAACAGGAACAAATTATTAAAATAAAAACAGGCTTTTTTAGAGGCGTAACTAAGAAAGAACGAGAAAAAAGAGAAGCTCTAACTATGCAACGCTACAGTGATAAACAGCAAGAACTGGAAGTAACCGTGTTAGACTTTAAAGAAAAACAAAAACAACTCAGAGAAGAATATGAAAACAGATGTATCCCGTTACTTGGAGAAGTAAAAGCTTTTCAAAAATGCACTAAAGAAATGGATGACGATAGCTCATTGGAAGAAAGATGGTTTGCATGTGAAGCTTTAAGCGATGCAATTAACAATTTTCTCCAAAGAAAAATAAGTAAGCCACCTGCATCATCATAAAGCTTGAAAACAGGGGCAGTTACGCGTCAAGCAGAGTTTTAAGCAGTCTGATTGCTGACCAAGCGGCTAATGCGCTAGTATGTGGATTATCAGGATGAGGATCATTTGCGAACTGCATAGTCATTTCGCCGTAGTGCCATTTTATATTAATCACATGTGTATTTCGTGTAACTTTTGGGTCAGAAACTACTTGCACTTTAACTTTAACTGGTTTAACTGTTAAAGCTAAAGTTGCAGCAACATTCATCTCCCTTGGGAACCGTTGAGCAGCCTCTGCGGCGTATCCTTCGTATATTACAAGTTCCTCTGTGTTGTCTTTGCCAAAAGCCTTTGGAGGTTTATGTGTAGTTAGAGTTATCTCGTTTATTCCTGCAAACGTTGCACTAGAAAGCGCGTCTAAACCACCTATCGCTCCAGGTGGAAAGTGTACACGCGAACTGCCAGTACCAAGTTTAAGCAATGCGCCTGTGCTCATAACTATGATGTCTATGTCTGCATCTAAGAGTTTGTTAAAATACTCAGTAATAGCCTGCTGTGATGCTGCCTCTACAATAACTTTGGGTTTTTGAGCAATTAACGCGTCTATGTTGTTGACTATTTTTGTCGGAAACTGGAGACTGTTTTTCAAGTTTTGGGCACGCTGTAGATCGACGTCATAGATAACTAATTCGTCACAGGTTAGGAGGTTACGTTGAAATGCTTCAGCAAGTACTGTTCCAATTGCGCCAGCACCAATTAATCCTACACGTTTGGGTTTAGCCAAATTTTTTCACCTTAGTATTCTGCTTGAATGTATACTTCAACTGAAGGAACTTGTCTACCTTGAACAGGTTTGTCAAGTGAGATTTTAAAGTTTTCAATTTTTAATGTTGACGTAATATCTGTTGCGCCTTTTTGGATTATTTGGGCAGTTTCTGTGTTTTCTACATAAACTGTCACACTTTTTATGGGCGCATTAAGCGGCATCTTTTTTTGTGCTTTATCATTGCGTATTTCTCCCAAAATTGCTATAATTAAGTCACCCTGTTTTTCTACAGCTTCATTTACAAGTGTCGAGTTGAATGTGGACCATTTTGAAACCTGTATACTATTGTAGCCTTTATTGTCAAGATACATGTACTGATAAATTTCTTCTGTTATATGAGGGGCAACTGGCGCAAATAGTTGCAGTAAGCGGTAGAGGATTTCATATAGGGTGTATTGTGCAGCTAATCGGCTTTCTTTTCCGTGAACTTCAGGTCGATACAGACGATCTTTTATAGCTTCTAAATAGTAATCACAAAAAACATGCCAAGTGAAATTACGTATATCCTCAACAGCTATGTTAAATTGGCATTTTTCAAATGACTCGGTAACTTTTTTAGTTAAACTCTCAGCTTTACTAAGTATCCATTCATCCAGCAATTGCAACTTGATATTTTCAACAGATTGAGGTATATAATCCTCGAGTAGTTTGTTTGCAAAACCAGAGGCATTCCAAAGTTTGTTTAAGAACCGTTTACCATATTCAACATCTTGCACACGATAAGGAATATCTGAACCAGTAGCACCTCCACCCGCAGCCCATTGTCTTACGGCGTCAGCACCGTTTTTGGCAAGTGTTTCAGGAGCGGCAGCATAGTTTTTGAGAGATTTGCTCATTTTGCGACCGTCCGCTCCAAGAACCATGCCGTTGATTAGTACGCTATTGAAAGGGCGTTCATCAAACAGTGCGAGGTGACGTACCATAAGATAGTATGCCCATGTGCGAATGATGTCAGTTCCAGAGGGATGCATACTTGCAGGGAACAAACGTTTCCAGTCAGGTCTATCTGGCCAGCCAGCGTGAACAGCACAGGTAATTGAGCTATCCATCCAAGTATCCATAACGTCTTGTTCACCGTTAAAGTCTTTACCGCCACATTTTGGGCAGGCAGATATTTTTGGGCTTTCCAGTTTTGGATCAATTGGAACCCAGTCAGGCTTTGCAACAATAATTTCGCCGCAGGTTTTACAGTACCAAACAGGTATAGGTGTAGCAAATAGCCGTTGACGGCTGATAACCCAGTCCCAATCGAGGCTTTTTGTCCAATCGATTAGTCGGTTTTTCATGTAGTCGGGATACCATGGAATTTCGTTAGCGTTTTTTTCAACAGTTTCGGATAAATCCATGGTTTTCATAAACCATTGTTTGCGTTCGAGAATTTCAACATGTGTTTTGCAGCGGTCGCAAACGCCGACTTCTTGTTGGATTTTTTCGGTTTTTTCAAGCATGTTAGCTTCAGTTAGATCAGTGACTATAGCTGTGCGTGTCTGGTTTAGATATAAATTGGCATATTTGCCGCCTGCTTCAGTTATTTTGCCGTTTTCGTTGATAAGGCGAATTACGGGGAGTTTGTGTTTTATAACTGTTTTAACATCGTCTTTATCTCCGTATGTACAAATTTGTACAGCTCCAGTGCCGAAGGTCATATCAACAGCTTCGTCTGCGATTATGGGAACTTGTCTATTTATGAGAGGTACTGTAGCTTTTTTATTGACATATTTACCATATCTTTCGTCTTTAGGATTAACTTTAATGGCTACGCATGCGGGGATGAATTCAGGGCGTGATGTTGCAATTAGGAGGTGTTCATCTGAATTGGATATGGGGAATTTTATGTAATGTAGTATGCCTTCTTTTTTTATGTGGTCTACTTCTGCGTCTGCGATAGCTGTTTCGTCTCGTGGGCACCAGTTAACGGGGTGTGTGCCTTGGTACATGTAGCCTTTTTGGTAGAGTTGGATAAAGCTAAGTTGTGTGCAGCGCCAATAGTTTGGGTCCATGGTGCGGTATTCAGTGGTCCAATCTATGCTGCTGCCAAGTTTGAGTATGCCCTCTTTCATCATGGATATGTATTTTTCAACAAGTGCCATGCACATACTGCGAAATTGGTCAGGGGGTATGTCGCGTTTACGGATGTTGTTTGATTTTTCAACTTGTATTTCTATGCCTAATCCGTGGCAATCCCAACCCTGTGGAAAAAGCACGTTATAGCCCTGCATACGCTTAAATCTAGCTACAATATCAAAATAAGTCCAGTTAAGGACATTACCCATGTGAAGCTCACCAGATGGATAAGGTGGAGGAGTATCAAGACTAAACGGTTCACGTGTTTGATCATTCCAATCATAGTGGTAAAGTTTCATCTCTTCCCATTTACTCTGCCATTTCTGCTCAATCTCGGCAAAGTTATAATCTTTAGGCATAGGCTGCATGAATATCAATCCAATGTAAATTATAATAGTATTTTAGCAAACTAAAAAAGTATCTAAAAACATTGCCCCAACTTTTCATTTGACCACTTCATATAGCAGCCATTATTTTCGAGCTAAATGTGTCTTTAGCAATTTGGAGCGTTAAACTTGGGTTAGAACGTTTCTGTCTGTCTAAAGTGTAAAGGGGAGAGTGGTCTTTTTGTGGAGTTATTGATTTTTGTCTATAGTTGGGGCTTTTCCATGTTTGTCCCATATGTGATGTAATGCTAAAGTTGGATGATGTAGTAATAGTCGAGGTCCGGAGTAACTCATTATTTTGTGGGCTTGTTGCCTCATGTCGGGTTTATAGCATTGTATTGTACATTTATTGCAGGTGCTTTTTTT
>JAITBW010000085.1 GCA_031283385.1 Nitrososphaerota archaeon | reverse complement strand
GGCGATTTTTATGTGCGTGTTGCGTCTATTGGTGTTGCTGGTGAGCGGCTTTGTAGGGTGGCTTGTATTGTTAATGATAGGACTCGTGTTGCTGGTCGTACGGGTCTTGGGGCTGTTATGGGTTCTAAGAATCTTAAGGCTGTGGCTGTTAGGGGTACTTGTGATGTGGGTGTTTTTAGGTCGGATGAGTTTTTTGGTTTGGTTAAGGATTTTCATGCGCGTATGAAGGGTCCTGCTGCTCAGAAGTATCGTACTTTGGGTTCGACGGAGAATCTTTCTTATTTGAACGATATGTGTTGTGTTCCTACTCGTAATTTTGATGCGTCTCATTTTGATTTGGCTGAGAGTATTAATAGTTCGGTGATTAATGAGCGGTTTGTTGAAAAGATTATTGGTTGTAATTCTTGTGCTATGCGTTGTGAGCATGAGGTTATGGTTAGAGAGGGTGTTTATAGGGATACTTTGGCGCGTATTGAGTATGATAGTTTATGGGCGTTTGGTCCTAATCTTGGTGTGGCTAGGCTTGATGTTATAATTAAGGCTATTGCGCTTTGTACTTATTATGGTTTAGATGCTCAAAGTGTGGGTGGTATAATTGGTTTTGCAATGGATTGTTATGAGAAGGGTTTGATTACTGATAGTCATGTTGGCTCTTCTTTATTAGAGGCTGGTGCTGTTCCTCGTTTTGGTAATGCGAATGCGGTTATACCTTTGATAGAGTGTCTAGTTGCACGGCAAGGTATAGGCGATATACTTGCTGACGGGGTTAGAGCGGCTGCTGTTAAGCTTGGTGGCGAGGCGAAAAAGTTGGCTCAGCATGTTAAGGGTTTGGAAGTTACCGGTTATGATTTGCGTGGTCTTAAGACTACTGCTTTAGGTGTGGCTGTGTCTTTTCGTGGTGCTGATCATAGTCGCAGTGGCGCGTTTAGTGCTGATTTGTCTGGTAAAGTTGATCGTTTGAAAGCTGAGGTTGGTCGTGGACAGATAGTTGGAGACCTTGAAGATATTTATAATTTAATAGATTCTTTTATAATCTGTAAAAACGCGAAGGGCACGCTGTATAATGACGCTAAAGATTTAGCTATCCTTTACAGTGCTGTTACAGGTAAAGATGTTACATCAGATGATCTTAAAATTGCAGGGCAACGCATAGAAACCCTTGCTAGGCTCATAAACATTCGCGAGGGCTTAACACGTAAAGATGACACTCTTCCCTGGAAAGTCTTAAACCAGCCGGTAACAGATGACTGCCAAGCAAAGGGTCAAGTAGTAACCCGTGAAGAACTCGACTTAATGCTTGACGATTACTACACTGTGCGCGGTTGGACTCTAAAGGGTGTTCCAACAAAAAAGACGCTCCAGCAACTTGGGCTTCAAGAGTATGAAAATATACTATTAATGACTAAAAAAGAAAAAGATGGTGAAGTGGAGGATTAAAATAAAATGGTAAGTGTTCATAATCGAAAGTTTATATCTGCAGACCCTGAAAAATGTGTGGGCTGTCAAATATGTGAATACGCCTGCTCATATAACAAAGAAAAAGTTTTCAACCCTATAAAGTCACGCATACGCGCTGTACGTGTTAACCAAGTCGCAAACATGGCAGTAACATGTAGACTCTGCGAAGAACCCGCATGTGTCTCTGCTTGTCCAAGAAACGCGTTATCACAATCAAAAGAAAACGGCGCCATACTGATAGATAAAGACAAATGCAACGGCTGTGGCTGGTGCATAGAAGCCTGTGATTATGGGGCAATGATGCTTCATCCTGAAACAAAAACCGTTTACACCTGCGATTTATGCAAAGACAGACCTGAGGGTCCACAATGCGTTAAATGGTGTCCTGAAGAAGCATTAACGGTAGTAACAAGCGATGTACTCGCCCAAAAAGCAAGACTTAGCGCTATCAAAAAACTCTTCAACGAAAAACCCTAACTTTTCCTAAAAACCCATTTTATTATTTCTTACTTTTTGAAACTTTTTTAAAAACTGGAAAATTAGTTTATCTGTTTCTTTTACGTTTGTGGCAGCTACTATTGTTGTGTAGTGTTTTCTTCTTTTACGGGGCAAATTGGCAGTATATTTTTTCCATTAGCTTCGTTTATAACCTCTGCTAATCCCAAATATATTGCGCTTAGACCGCAGATGACTCCTTCTATTCCTGTTATTGTGGTGAACGTTTTTGAGCTACCGCAGAATTCGCCTATTGCTAGCATAAAAAATAGTGTGGCTAAGCTTATAAATACGAATTGAAGTGCTCTGTTAGTTTTTAATGTTCCAAAGAACATTCCAAATGTAAAGATGCCCCACATCAAAAAGTACGCTGCCATTGCAGTACTATCTGTAGGTGCAACGGCGCCAAAGAAAGGCATGTTTGGCATGAGAATTAGTAATACAAGTGACCACCAGAAGAGACCATACGATGTAAACGCTACGGTTCCAAATGTGTTACCTCTACGATACTCCATGATGCCTACAATTATCTGTGCTAAGCCACCATATGCTATGCCCATTGCAAGTATCATACTGTTCAACGGATACATACCGCTATCATGTAAATTCAAAAGAACAGTTGTCAAACCAAAGGCTAGTAAACCTAAAGGTGCAGGATTTGCCAATTTATAGTTACTCATTTTGCCACTTCAAATTACTGATAACTCAGATGTTAAAAAAAGTTTTTAACCCTTTTTAACAATGCACACCATTTCAGTCATGACATATTTGTTGTTTTGTAATCTTTAAATTCTACTTATTACTATATTCAAATTGAGGATTTTTATGTTACAGCAAAGCTTTGCAAAAGATATCTACACTAAATGGGTTAACACAGTTAACGAAAATGACACTCTATCCAGATGTCTCGAATTTTTTAAAACTGAAAGACCACAGGTGTTAGCAGTTGTGGATATGAATGATAATTATGTTGGCGTGATAACACGCAGATGGATATTACGATCAAAAGTCGATCCTATGGTAACTAAAGTAAAAAGCCTAATGAAATCTGCACCCAGACTTACACCTAACGATACGGTCTCTAAAATCGCAAGATTAATGATTGAAAGCGGCATAAGACAACTACCCATTTTCGAAAACGAACAACTTTTAGGCTTTGTAACCGACGAAAACGTCATTAGCGCAGCCGTAAGTCAAGAATGGGGCAAAGGCAAAGTCAGCAGCGTTATGACTCGCGCACCGTATACCATTGACACTAATAGAACAGTTGGTGCAGTAATAAACTTGTTTAGAGAACAAGGCTTCTCACACGTCCCCGTCATGGACGCTGGAAAAGTAGTAGGAATCATAAGCATACGAGACGTTTTAGAAAGAATCTTCCAGTCAAACGAACGCCAAACTAAAGGCGATAGAATGGGCAAAAAAATCGAAACCTTCACCATACCCGCAAGCAGCATAATGAGCAGCCCCATTATCTCTGTTGACGCAGACACAAATCTCAGAGAAGCCGAGAAAAAAATGCAAAAATACAACATATCCTGCCTTGCAGCAACATTAAACGACAGACTAGTTGGGATCATTACTAAACTTGACTTACTAGAATCAATTTCACAATCAGAAACAATAACCCCCAGTTTAACTATCCAATTCGGAGTAAAAGACACCAGAATAACTAAAGACCAACAAGACTTTATGATGACCGAATTTGACGCTTTCACCCGCAAATACCAAGAAGCATTCCAATCAGGAACACTATTCGTCTACATAAAAACACACGGAACATCCAACACGCGCGAAACACCCTTCGTACACTGCAGATTACAATTCAGAACCACAAAAGGAACATTCGTAAGCTCCGGAGAAAGCTGGGGAATAGAAGCAACATTTAGAACAGCCATAGACAGAATGGACAGACGACTACTAAGAAGCAAAGAACTATCATACAACCCACGATACGCAAAAGACTACCTACACAAAATGGGACTACCCGACGAAGAACTCTAACAACCAACAAAAAACTGACTGAAAAATGACATTTGAACAATTTATTATACAAGTCTCGACACCTACTATCATAACTGCCATTACAGTGCCCTTGATAGTAATTGGTGTCGCTTTGATAGTAGTGAATTTATTATTACGCAACAGACTACCAAGTGTTCAATCCTATGGAATCGTGAGTATGACACGGGGGGGGGATGAGCACTAAATATGTCTTGGCAATTTTTGGTGTGCTCTTGATATTTATTGGTGGTCTTTTTTACGCTGCAAGTCATAGTGCACAATCGTCCGTTGTGACTATTGGTGAGGGATATATAAACGTAGAATCTGCACAGTTTGTCCGTTCCAACATGGGTATTGCGTCTAACAGTGGTAACAAAAACGTTACTTATGAGGAAATAGCTACTGCTTTTGTTGGACAAGTAGGTTCAGGCGACTTTAAATTACATAAAAACTACGGAACAAACTTTGGCGATACAAACGTGGGTATATACACTTTGGGTAATGGTGCTAAAGCTCATATGGCAACAACTAATTCCACCTGCCTTATAATACAGTTGAAAAATGGTGAATATCTCATTGTAGGTAACGAAGATACCCAAGCGATTGCCACTAGCTTCTCTCAAAACGTCTACAAACTATCCCCTTTCCAATGACATCTCTTTTATATTATCACGATGTTTTTCTGTTTTTATGTCTATAGTTCGTTCTGTCAGTAAGCGTGTTGGCTGTAACATTTTAGTTCTATTGATTTTGTTGTTATATTGGTATTTTGTTGCCGCTTAGGTCTAGTTTTGTGTTTCCTATTTCTTCTTTGATTTCATTTAATTGTGTTTCATTAAATACTGTGCCGTCTCTGCAGACTCGGTATTTGCCGATGACACAGCTG
>JAITBW010000156.1 GCA_031283385.1 Nitrososphaerota archaeon | reverse complement strand
AGGAATTTTCAAACCACCCTGCAAACGCACAACACGCCCCTTAAAAAATGCCAAACCAGCACCAGAACCTTCTGCACTCTCTTCAAAAAACAATTGTAACCCAAGACATATACCAAGCAGAGGCACACCCTCAGCAACTTTACTTCGGATAACCTCTTTAACACACTCAAGCTTTTCCACCGCAGGCGTAAAACTACCCACACCAGGAAGAATTATAGAATCCGCTCCCGCTAAATCCTGCTCCCCCACTCCAATAGAAACATTAAACCCAACACGCTCTAAGGCACATTTAATACTTAACAGATTACCCACGCCGTAGTCAAATACAACGGCTTTCACCATTTAAATTGCTCCTTTAGAGCTAGGCACACCCTTACGACGAAAATCAACTACAACCGCCTGACGCAACGACAAGGCTAAGGCTTTAGTCGCAGCCTCTGCTTTATGGTGATCATTACTACCATACATTACAAACATGTGTATGTTAGCCTGTAGCGAGTTGGTTAAGGACTCATAGAAGTGATTAATGTCCTCGGTTTGCATTTCTTCGACTTTTTTACCCCTAAATTTGAGGTCAATTTTGAAGTATGGACGTTTAATCAAGTCAACGGCAGCAAAGGCTAACGAGCAATCCATTGGAGCTGCTGTGCTGCCGAATCGTGTGATACCTTCGCGAGTACCTAAGGCTTTGTTTAGAGCTTCGCCTAAGCCAATTGCTAAATCTTCTACACAGTGGTGTACTAAATCGCCTTTAGTGCTGGCTTCAATATCTATTAAGCTGTGTGTGGCAAGGCTAGTTAGTAAGTGGTCAAGAAAGGGTACGCCAGAATTGATAATTGCTTTGCCTTCGCCGTCAAGGTTAACTTTTACTTTTACTTCGGTTTCTTTAGTTTTACGATAAACTTCTCCAACTCGCACATTTATTCCTCATTTATCTGTTTTAATGACTCAATTAGTTTAGCGTTAAATTCAGGTAAACCAACAGTTACGCGGAAACAGTTTTCGTACTGTAAGAGCTTACCCCATTTTTTAAGCATAACTCCCCGATTAAGCAGTTTTGTATACACAAAATCCGCTGGTAATTTCGTGCTCATGAGTACAAAATCGGCTTTTGAATCAAACGCTTGTACACCTGCTATTTGGTTTAAAGACTTTATGAGTCTTTCCCGTTCCACCTTCAAGGCAGCTACGGCTGTTTGCATGATATCTATATTTTCCAACATTTTTATGCCCATTTGAATGGTAAAGCCACTTACTGGATAAGGCAGGGGAGCTTTTTTTGTTAGAATTTCTATAAGTTCAGGATTGGCAATTGCGTATCCAAGTCGTAACATTGCAAGCCCGAAGGCTTTGGAGAATGTTCGAAGGATTATCATGTTTGGAAACTCGCGTATGCGGGGGACAAATGTGTAGTCGGCAAATTCGCTATATGCCTCATCTAGGATGACAATGCCGGGAAAAACTTTGACTAAGGTTTCAATATCTTCTGGCTTCATTTGATTGCTAGTTGGATTATTAGGTGAGCATATGTAGAGTAGGCGGGTTTTTTCTGAGAAGGCATTAAGCATTGTGGGTACATCGAGTTGAAAATCACTTTTTAGTGGCACTGTGACATATTCGCCCTGTTGACGTTTCACACATAACTGAGGAATAATAAAAGATGGCGTAAATGAGAGGGCAGTGTCACCCTTTTCAATGAATAGCCGTATTATGCGATCAAGTAGTTCGTCGCCGGCATTACCTATAACTATGTAGTCCTGAGGAATTCGTAGGTATTCTGCTAATTTTTTGACCAGCTTTGGCACTTCATCTTCTGGATACATACGCAGGTCTATCTCATCAGCAACCTGCTTGAGGAGAAGTGTTTGGCGACTACGGTCAACAAAGAGGTTTTCATTAAAATTCAACTTTGCAATTTTGGAAGAATCAATACCTAACTGCTGAGCTAATCCTTCAGGTGTAACACCTGCGGAGTAACAGTCAAGAGCTTGCAGCCTCAATTTCTTCTGCTCTAACCATTCACGATAAGACTCATTCATTATTAAACCTCGCATTTACAGCCTTATAGTGATTAGGAAGGTTCTCTGTATCTGTAAGAACCTTAATACTGTCTTTGACTCTTTCTAAACCTGACTTAGAACATTCTACTATGCTAACACGCCGTGAAAAATCAAACACACTCAGTGCTGAAAAAGATCTAGCAAATGTTCCTGTTGGTAAAACATGATTAGTTCCACTCGCATAATCACTAAGCGCCACTGGACTATAAGAACCGAGAAGAATTAAACCCGCAACCAATTTCCTTGAAAGGTCTTTAGCGTTTTTTGTCATAACTTCCAAGTGCTCAGGCGCAAACTGATTAGACAACTCTACCATTTCATCAACACTATCACAGGTAATTATAAATCCATACTTTTTCAGTGACTCAGAAATTTTTTCACTCCGCTCAGTTGAAATAGTAATTTCAGCCAAATTTTTCTGAACCGCCTCAGCTAACTGCTCAGAAGTAGTTATTAAACCAGTAACACTATCCACGCCATGCTCAGCCTGTGAAACCATATCAAACGCTACTAACATAGGATCAGCGGTTTCATCAGCTAAAATCAACACTTCACTTGGACCAGCAGGCATATCAATAGCAACATCAGTAGAAACCAAAACCTTCGCCACAGTCACATACTTACTACCAGGTCCAACAATTTTACAGACCGCCTTTATAGTTTGAGTACCATAAGCTAAAGCAGCAACAGCTTGAGCCCCACCTACCTTGTAAACCTCAGATACACCACAAATATCTGAAGCCACAAGAACCAACGCATTTACTCTACCCTCTGCATCAGAAGGAGAACACACAACTATACGCTTTACACCAGCAACTTTAGCAGGAACAGCCGTCATAACAACCGTGCTCGGATAAGCAGCCTGCCCACCAGGAACATAGCAACCTACGCTTTCCAAGGGATAAAGAACTGTGTTAATTGATATACCGTCAATGTCTGTTTGACTTTCTAGCTGCATCTGTTTCCTCTGGTAGGTTTCAACACGTTGTTTCATGAACTGTAACGCGTCTATTTGCTGCTGTGTTACTTTGCTGTAGGCTTCCTTTATCTCCTCAGCAGATACTCTCAGAGTTTGTGGGGTGAGTTTTACTTTATCAAATCTTTCTGCAAATTCAATAAGTGCCTTATCACCATTTAGGCGCACTTGGTTGATTATGTTTTTTACAGTTTCCTCCAAGCATTCGACAGATTTTAGATCTGCCTGTTGCAGCTTAAACCAGTTAGAGGGCAACGTTTGGGTTGTCCACTGTTTAACTATTTGAGGTTGCATTGGATTCTTTTCTCCGCGCTATTTCATCTAGCGCTAACACCTGCCGAGGTTCATACACGACTAATCCCTGAGCTATTTTGCGGATTGTCGGCAAGAGCTCAATCAGACTATCTTTTTCGATAACTGTGTTCACACTAACCCATGTGTCATCTGCGAGAGGTGAAATCGTAGGATTTTTCAGTGCAGGTAGTTCTGTTAGTAAAGTCTGCAAATTTTCTTTCTTTACGTTAACAAATATGTGTATACGTTTTTGACCATCGACGACACCTTTGAGCAAGGCAACAATATCATAGATTTTTTCACGCTTTTCAGGGTCTTCGAGAGCTTTCTTGTTAGCAATTAAAGTGGCTGTTGAATATAGGACGGTGTCGATTATTTTGAGATTGTTTGCATCAAGTGTTGTGCCAGTTTCGGTTACATCCATGATGCAGTCCGAGTTTTCTGGTGGTTTAGCTTCAGTTGCGCCAAAGGATAGGAAAATTTTTGCTTTCGAGTTGTCGCCTTTTTTCCACCAGGGGGTAACCAGTAGTGGGTCTTGGTCGCCGAAGCGTTTCTTATAGTTTGGTTGTGCTTTAAGATATTCTGAGGCAATGTTTAGATATTCAGTGCTAATACGGAAGTTTTTGCCTTGATTCCAAATGTACTCCATGTATTCGTTCATATCTTTCTGGGCAACATCTTTGGGAACCGCTATGACTAGGCGGATTTTTCCGTATTCTAGGTTTTGGAGAATTTCGACATCTGCACGGTTTTCCTTTACCCAGTCTTCGCCTGTGATTCCTATGTCTTGTAGCCCTTCACTTACAAACACGGGAATTTCTTGGGGTCTTAGGACTTTAATTTCTATTTGTGGGTCATTGAATGTGGGTCGGTATGTACGTTCCATTGTGCCGAGTTTGTATCCTGATTTTGCAAAAAAGTCGGAGGTTGCTTTTTGAAGAGAGCCTTTTGGTATAGCAAATTTTAGTTTATCCATAAATTTTTTCACCTAAATTGTAGAATGTATATAGAAATTTTTTGTTTAGTGATAGAGGTCGTTTGGAGAAAATTGTGCCTAATTCTAAATAACAAATTGGTAAAATGTTTACGATAGGTTTTGCACTGTTAAGTTGAATGAAGGCAATCGCCTTGTATGAACACAATCCCTCATCATGTATCACTGAAAGTGCACCAGATAGATTTCTTACATATAAACCTGTTTCCAAAATATTTAACTATTTAAAAACAAAAAATGTTTGTTTTAAGCAGGAATTTCGATTTCAAAGACAAATGGTGCTGTGGAATTTTTAGTTTCTGTTTCTATATCAAATAAGCCTTTTAGTAGTCCTTTCCAGAGTAGTGGGTCATTGAAAAAGGGGGCTTTGATAAGTAAGTATTTGTCTTTTAGGGAAAAATAGCCAAATCCTTGTATTGATAATCTTTCGAATACGGTTTCCCAGTTTTCTTGTTTAGAAGAGTCAATACCAATTGTTGTTTCCATAGAAATTTTTAGGACGTCGCCTATTTTTTTGCCAATGTCGGGTAAATTTTTTTTTGGCGTATTTTGGATTAGAATGTTAAATATTTCTATATTTACAAGAGCTACGCGGCTTATTCCATAATAGTATACGCCGGGGAACTCCCAGTCGTATATCGTTATTTTTCGGTATATGTCAAGCATTTTAGAGAACAAATGTTTGATACCAGGTTCTTTATTTTCCTTGAGTATAAAATCGATAAAGTTGCGTTCATCTTTTTTCAGAATAATTGTTGTTCTTTTTGCCTCATCGGATAATTGCTCTAGTCTTTTCTCGCTTGGCTGCATATTAGGTATCGTTTAAGACAGCCCCATATACTTTGCGGTGCTTTTGCATTTTACAAGTTTTTCTTTCAAGTTGATCTGAAGAATACTTAATAAAATACCGTGTGTCTTATCAGAATGCCGATGAAGAATCTAAAAAGCTGATTTGATGATGCACCCTAGGGTATCTGAGGCGAAAATTTTCAGCGTTACATCAATATTACATGCTGTGGCATCTGTATACAATAAATGGGGTGGATTGGAGTTGTTTTCTATATGTTTTATGAAAAATGCAGATGCAGATAATAAACAGTGGAAAAATTACTGAAGGTACTTAAGGTAAAATGGATAATTTTTATGTTAATGAAAAGTTTTGTGGAGAATCATTGTTCTAATGGTAGTCGTCTTTTAGGCCTTCTTTTATCTCTTTTCCTAAGGCTTTCATAAGGAATTTGAATACTAGAAAGCCTGCTTCGCGGTCAGCTGTAAACCCTATAGTTGTGCCTAGCAAGCATACGCCGTCGAGGTTTCGTTCTTTAGCTAGGGCGAGAGTTAAGCCTGTGCCGCCGACGATTTTGCCTTTGCTGTAAATAACTGCGCCTTTTTCCATGAATTCTGTTGCCAGTCGGTTGGATGTTGCGGCGACAAAGATTTCTGTTTTATCTTCAGTAATTGGGACTCCTCCCATGGTTACAACGAATT
Source organism: Nitrososphaerota archaeon (assembly GCA_031283385.1). Lineage (GTDB taxonomy): Archaea > Thermoproteota > Bathyarchaeia > Bathyarchaeales > Bathycorpusculaceae > Bathycorpusculum. The sequence goes on along the minus strand of JAITBW010000156.1, from coordinate 4,382 downwards.
TGCAATTCAAAGTTTCAACAAAGTTTAGAACTTCTTCGCAAACTGTGTAATGAGCAAGTACATCGTCAAATGAAGGTTGAATTTCGCCGCTCATTATGACAAGGTTGTTTTTTTCCATTGGGGCATAGTAGAAATCGTATTTTGGAAGGTCTGCAATACCTTTAGTATCTATTGAAATGTAATCTGGAAAAGTTGGTGAGTAAAGTTCTGCAAATGGTTTGGCGTCAAAGAATTTTACGAGTAAATGTGCTGCTATTCTACCGACATTGCCAAATCCTGGGAGACCTTGGACAAAAATTGGATTCTCAAGTGGAGGATTTGAAAGTATACGTAAATATGGTTTATCCATTAAGATTGCCCCGTACAGGCTAAATATTTTTCATATTAAAATGCTTTTTCTGTTAATAGAAAAGAAACTATTAATATCTGACAATTAAGGTTAATAACTGCGAAGGCAAAAAGTGTCCACGGCAGTTGTAGCGGGGTGGGGTAGCCAGGATCAACCCGCTGGGCTCATAACAACGTATTGTACGTTGTGAGATACCCAGAGATCGATAGTTCAAATCTATTCCCCGCTACCATCAATATCTATCGCTATTTACTGAATATCTTAGCGAAAATGTAAACTCGTGTTTTTAGAAAATGTTTTATTATCGTTTGTTTAAAGGCTATTTTTTATCACAGGTTGTTTCTGTTTGTATTTTATGCTGTGCCGCATAATTTAAAATTTGGAAAAATACCATATATTTTGTTAAAGTTTTATGGATAGTTATTGTGTAATAGTCCTTATGAAAGGTTCAAGTCGCTAAAATGTATACAGTATTTATTTACTGGTAACCTAATTTTTAGTTGACTATGTGACATTTATGGTGAAGTACAAGGCTTTAGCATTAACTACAGGATTTTGGAAGCCGAAAGAGGACTATCTGTGCTGTATCATTAAAGCGGTTTCGGGTAAAATTGTGGATGGGGATTTTGTTGTGGTTTCTGAAAAAGCGATTTCTACTGCTCAGGGTAACATTGTAGATGAGAGTAACATTGTGGCAAGTGTTAGTGCTAAATTTCTTGCTGGTTTTTGGATGCGTGTTGTTTGGGGTTATCCGTTAGGTGTGTTGTGTCATTTTGGGCAGCGTTTACTTGGTCGTTTACGGGGTTATCCGTTTGTGCATGGATGTAGGCATAAGCAGTTGGTGTTGGAGCGTGCGGGTTTGGGGCAAGCATTGTTGTTTGGTTCTGAGGGAGCTATTGATGGGTCGAATTTGCCGTATTCGTTGGTTAGTTTGCCTTTAGAAAATTCTCAAGGTGTTGCGGAGCAAATTCGTTTAGAGATATGGCGTTGTTTGGGTAAGCGTGTTTGTGTTATGATTGTTGATACTGATAAGACATATAGTTTTGGTAATTTTTGTTTCACTCCTAGATCCTGTTCGGTTAGGGGGATATTTTCGTTTGATAGTTTTGCGTTGTTATCGTATGTTGTTGGTAAATTTTTAAGGTTGCGTGTAAGTTCTACGCCGCTTGCTGTTGTGGGTTGTCGGTTTGCTGTTTTAGATTTGTTAAAAATTGCAAATATTGCCGATAGGGCGCGTGGTGCTGGGTCGGGGGCAACGGTGTGGGATATGGCGGCGCGTTTTCGTGTGCAGGTTAATAGTGTAACGTGGGATATGCTCTGTCAGGTTGAGCATAAACCGTTAGTTATAGTTAGAAAAGTGTAGAGAAGATTCGACATCGTTGATGATGATTTGTTTTTTTCATAGTAAAACATAAAAATGAGCCATAGAGAAATTTTAAGACTGGGAATTATTATGGAGGATTCAGTAAAAAAATTAGACGCGTTCTTTAACCCTCGCTCAGTAGCAGTTATAGGTGCAACAAAGGGTCAGGGGAAAGCAGGGGCAGTCATTTTCGAAAATTTTGCTAATAACGAGCCGAATAGTGTTTTTAAAGGTAAACTTTACCCGATAAATCCGAAAGAGGCAGAAATTTTAGGATTTAAGTGTTATAAGACTTTAAGTGAAGTCCCAGGTGAGGTGGATTTAATTGTTGTTATTGTTCCATCAGGTGCTGTTGCGGGTGTCTTAGAAGAGGCTGGTAAGAAGCAAACTAAGGCAGCTGTTATTATCAGTGCAGGTTTTAAGGAAGTGGGAAATCATGAGCTTGAAGATCAGGTTGTTGCTGTTGCAAAAAAGTATGGTATACGTGTACTTGGTCCTAATTGTCTCGGAGTTTTCTATGCTAAAACAGGTGTAGATAGCATCTTTTTGCCAACATTCAAAGTTTTGTCTACAGGTGAAAAAATTGTTTCTACTCCACGACCAAAGTCGGGTAACATAGCAATGATTACTCAAAGTGGAGCATTCGGTTCAGCAGCTCTTGACTATCTCTCAGGTCGCGAAATGGGTGTAAGTAAATTCGTAAGTTTTGGAAATAAATGCGATACATCAGAGTCAGACATGTTAGAATATTTACTTGAAGATGAAGAAACACATGTAATTTTGCTCTATCTTGAAGATATAAAGTCAGGTCAAGACTTTTTGAGAGTTGCCAAAAAAGTTTCACTTAAAAAGCCAATTGTCATTATCAAATCAGGTAGATCCGAAGCAGGCGCACGTGCAGCAGCTTCACATACAGGAGCAATTGCTGGTGCAGATAAAATTTATAATGCAGCATTTGAGAAAACAGGTGTAATTCGCGCGAAAAACACAAATGAATTCTTTGACATCGGCAAAGCCTTAGCATCCATGAAGCCTTCAGTTGGTTCAAATGTTGGCATCGTTACAGACGCAGGCGGTCCAGGTGTCATGTGTGTTGATGAATGCGAAGTCGTTGGTCTAACAGTTAACGAGTTAACTAAGCCGATACTTGCAAAGTTTGAGGAACTTAAAGAAAACGGTAGCATTCTTAAAATCGCGGCAACTCATAATCCAGTTGACTTAACAGGTAGCGTTCTTGATGATCAATTTGTCATTGCAACAGATCTCGTATTCCAAGACCCATCGATAAATGGCATCATATTTTTAGGATTACATCACATGCCAGGCTTACAAGAAAGATATGTCTTTGAAGTTGCAAAAGTTGCAGCTAAATATGACACACCAATTGTCGCCTGTGATATAGGTGAAACTGATTTAGCACTTAAAACAAGAAAACTCTTTGACGAACTAGGACTACCCGCGTACTCTTCACCCGAAGACGCAGCTCACGCAATGAAAGCTCTGCTTCAATACGGCGAATTCCTAAAGAAAAACGGCGCATTAGACGAATACCTCGCAGAGTTCAACAGACGAAAAGCAAAACAGTAACAAAACAGTTACTGTTCCATATTTCATTTTTTTATTTTATTTTGTTTTCAGATATTTATCTGGTTTCTAATTTTGTAACGTAGTAACTATGACAACTATTTTGTCGCCATCTTTAACATTTAATAAGTCTCTTAGATTTTCAGCTGCTATTATTTCGAGTAGGTTTTTTGGGTAATTTGGTACGTCGGGTAATATTACATAGCATTTTGTGTCGGAGATCATTGCCTTATACAAGTATCCGGGTAGGTAACCGTTTTCTGGTTTAATTAGTATGCCATTTTGTGGTGTAAGATATTTACGCTGTTTTGTGCTTTCTGGAGTTAAATGCAAGTTTAAGGTGCCAATATATGGAGTGAAATTTAGTTCTTTTAGTTGTCGTGTTACCCAAGGTAGTTTAATAAAAAATTTGCCGTTGCCTTGTCCTGTGTTAACAGTGCCTATGAATTTGGTTTTCGGCAAAGAAATCACCGAAAGTGTCATGTTATATTTGTTGTTTAAGCCAGTCTGCAACGCCTACTAAAACTGAGTCAGAGGAAACATCCAATATTGGCACAATCATTTTTTCCTTAGTTTCAATTATCGGTGCAAATTTGGGCATAGCTGCGTAGCCTAAATATGACCAGTAAACTTTGCGTTTCTCTAATAACTCTTTAGCAACCACTGCTGTAGAGGCTGAAAGGGGGAAGTATAGAAAGACTATGCCGTTAACCCAATACAGGCCAGCTAGTTTACCTCCGGCGATTATAGAGGTGAATCGTGCAAGTTCTTCTGGGTTGCAGAAATGGTTTTTTTCCATTACAACGATTTCTTGAAAAGGTTCGTATGAAATTGAAACTTGAGGTTTGCTCATGAGTTATCACCAATCTTCTTAAAGTAAGGAAACCGTTCCCTTTTAATTTTGTCATAATAATCAGGTGTTGGTTTTTTAGGGTTTTTTTGATTGATTGATTATTGGGAGTATTGTTTGAGAGTTTTCACGTATAGAGAGATTTGTTGGTGTAATGGTTTCACAAGGTTGTGAAATGTTGAAAATCATGATAAAATATGGCAATATATTCCTTGAACGAGGAACTAAAACGAGTA
>JAITBW010000128.1 GCA_031283385.1 Nitrososphaerota archaeon | reverse complement strand
TGTTAGCTGAAGGTATATGGCGAATTTATAATGAGACTCCTATTAGGCAGGGGCGGGCTTTTTCTCATTATGGGCAGTCTCTTGAAAGTGTTAGAGATGTTGTTTTTAACACAAAAGATTGCGTTTTCTTAGGTGCGTATTTAGAAGATGAGTTGGTAGGTTTTATTCAGTTAGTCTATGGTGATAATTTAGTTGTTATAACTCAGATACTTTCACTTCAGAGTAAATGGGATAAAGCGATAAATAATGTTATGTTGGCAAAAGCTGTTGAGTTTTGTGCTAAAGATAATCATGTATGGTTGATGTATGGGAGGATGGGTAAGGGGAGCAGTCATCCTTCGTTGGATAAGTTTAAAGAGAATAATGGCTTTGTAAGACATCCGCTGAATCGTTATTATGTAATGCTTTCAAGGAAGGGAGAGATAGCTGTAAAATTGGGGTTGCATCTGCAGAGCAAGGATATGATTCCTGAGGTGTTAAAGCCAAAAGTGATTCCGGTTTACAATTTTATAAGTCGAGCAAAAGCCAAACTGTTACAGCGTTAATTAGTAAGTAGTTAAAGCAGGAGTTCAGCGAGGATTCTATTTAGGGTCTGTTTATTTTGTATGCCTTTGAATATTATTTTGCCGCTGGCATAGACACGAAATGAGTATTCTTCGAATCTTAGATCGTATATCATGCCTGCGATTTGGCTTTTTAATACTGCTTTCTTTAAAATTTTTTCGAGAGCTTGATCTTTTTTGTCAAATTTTAAGACAACTATAATATCGCTTTCGGCTCCGCAGGTGCCTTCAATTCTTGCTATATAGTCGTCTACTGCTGCTATTGTTGGCATTATAGTGTCTGTACCTCTTTTAACACGTTCAAGAAATAGTCAATTTCTTCATGGGTATTGTAGAGGTAAAAGCTTGCGCGTGCACTAGAGGGTATCTGGAATATTTGGTGTAGTGGTTGAGCGCAATGGTATCCGCTGCGTATGGTTATTCCATAGCTATCACATAGGAGAGCAACCTCATGTGATGATAAGCCGTTGATGTTAAATGGGATTATTCCGCATTTACTTGAATCTGTTGGGCCGTAAATGGATATTTTGGTTAAACTTTTCATTTTTTCTATGGCATATTTTGTGAGATCTTGTTCATGTGCTAAAATATTATTCATACCAATTTGTTCAAGATAGTTTATAGCTGCTGATAGACCAATTATGCCGCTAATGTTTGGGGTTCCCGCTTCAAATTTCCAAGGTGGCTCATTCCAGCTAATGTTGCATAGCTGTTTTTCAGAGTTGAATGTTACGTCTTTAATCATTTCGCCGCCTCCTTGGTAAGGGTTCATTTTTTGCTGTAAAGTTTTTTTTGTGTATAAAACGCCGATGCCTGTGGGACCTAGCATTTTATGTCCTGAAAAAGCTAAAAAGTCTACGTCAAGATTTTGGACATCAATTGGCATATGTGGGACAGATTGAGCTCCGTCTACGAGTAGTACTGCTCCATGGTCATGAGTAGTTTTTGATAAAGATTTTATATCGTTAGCTACACCGGTAACATTTGAAACGTGGCTTAGGCAGACAATTTTTGTTTTAGATGATATTTTGTTTTCAAAGTCTTTTATGTCTAAAATGCCATCAGAAGTAACATTTACATACTTAATTTTGAAACCGCATAGTTTTGCAGTTATTTCCCAAGGAATTATGTTACTGTGGTGTTCCATTAGAAAGATAAGAACTTCGTCATTTTCTTTGAGGTTGTTTAGTCCCCAAGCATAGGCGGTAAGATTAATAGCCTCTGTTGCTCCTCGAGTGAAAATTATTTCAGATGAGTCGTTAGCGTTGATAAATTTTGTTACATGTTCACGACTTTTCTCATACATCTCTGTAGCTTCTAAAGAGAGAGAGTGAACGCCACGATGTACATTGGCGTTATTGTTTTCGTAGTAGTCAACCATGGCTTGTATAACTTGTCGTGGTTTTTGTGATGTAGCGGCGTTGTCAAAGTAAATGAGAGGTTTATTGTTTATTTGTCGTTTTAGAATTGGAAAGTCATCGCGTATTCGAAGAAAATCTATGGTGATTTTTCTTCCTCCGGCTTTAACCGTTTAGACATAGTCTCTGCTAGTTCTTCTTCCTCTAAAGCTTGTTTTTCTTCAAAAGTGTTTTCTTTAGGTATCCACGCTGGCGTGTTACCATGGTCGTTGAAGTATTTTCTTATTGCACGTTTCAACGCGCCAACAGCGAGAATGCCACAGTGAAATTTAACATTAGGTAGTCCGCCGATTTCTTGAGTGACTTTTTCCCAAGTAATATCAGTCCAAACGGCTTCGAGTGTTAAGCCTTTAATCATTTCGGTAACTATGCTTGAAGTTGCAATGTTAGCAGCGCAGCCATAGCTTTCGAATTGGGCTTTTTCGATGACAAGTGTTTGTTCGTTGATTTTTAAATAAAAAGTTATCATATCTCCACATGCAGGGTTACCGGCAACTGCGATAACTGTGGCATCTTCGATTTTTCCAAGATTTTTAGGGTTACGGAATAAATCCATAACTTTTGAGTTATATGGTAAGGGTATACGGGACATTCTTACGCTACTCCTGTTGAACCAACTATTCGTCTAATACGATTAACCGCTTCAGGAAATACTTCCAAAACGTAGGCTATATCTTCTTCTGTGAGATAACGTGTTGTCTTCATGAGAACACTACCATGAGCTTCTTCAAATCGACGACCAATAGCGACTAGAACGTGGCTAGGCTGAAGAAGGCGACGGCTACAAGCACTGCCGCTTGAAAGGTAGACTCCTTTAAGGCTTAACTCAATTGTTAATGCCTCTCCTTCGGCACGTAAAAAGCTAATGTTAGCATTATCAGGAGAACGTTTTTCACCTTTTGGACCATTGAAACGTAAATCAGGTAATTCAGAAAACAAGCCATCAACTAATTTATCGCGTAAATAACCCATTTTTGCAGTATTGTCGCTAAAATTCTCAAATGCTAACTCGGATGCTTTTGTGAAACCAACAATTAGCGGAGTGTTTTCTACTCCAGGCCAAAGTTTTTGTGTGCCAATTTGTCCCTCAATTATACGATCAAGGTTTACGCCTTCACGTAAATATAGTGCACCTATGCCTTTTGGGCCTTGGATTTTATAACTGCTAACTGTTGCCAAGTCTACATTAAGATTTTCTACATTAAATGGTATTCTGCCATAGGCGTCAGTTGCGTCTGTGTGGAAAAGTACGTCAGAGTTTTTGTCTTTTACAATTTGAACGGCTTCTTTAATGTTTTGAATTGTGCCCAATTCGTTATTTACTGCTGCAATACTTACAAGTATTGTCTCTTTATCAACAGATTCGGCTAGTTTTTCCATGTTTACGAAGCCTTCAGCATTAACGGGAACTTTTGTTACTGTAAATCCGAATTTTTGCATCATTTCTGCAACATGTAATACATTAATCGGTTCAATTTCAGAGATTACTATTTTTTTACCTTTCTCTTTTTGGGCAAAGCAGGAACTCATAATCGCAAGATTATTAGCTTCAGATTCGCCAGGAGTAAAAGTGATTTCTTCAAGAATTTTTGCGCCCATGCATTTACTGATTTTTTGGAAACAATTCATTATTACTTCAAACGCTTCCCAACCGGGTTTATGCGTAAGAGTTGGATTACCATAGGCAATCGTGTTGAAATACGGAAGCATTGCGTCTACAACTTCTTTGGGAACAATGCCAGAGTTTTCATTGTCTAAGTAAACCTGTCGGGTAATGCCCTCATGAAGTTTTAAGAGCTCCTTTACGTTTTCAACCATACAGCATCATCCTGTAGAAAGTATGTAGATACCACACTACTTTTGATATATTTCGTTCGGATAAAAAAACCTAACCATATTAAAAGATAATTATTCATAGACAC
>JAITBW010000052.1 GCA_031283385.1 Nitrososphaerota archaeon | reverse complement strand
CGGAAACCGCATAATCGGCATAATCTCACACGTCACCGAACTAAGCGAACGCATAGACAAACAAGTACACGTCAAAAAAACAACAGCCGGAAGCACCATAACCATAAAAACATAACCCCAGTTCTACTTCTTTTTGTGTAAATAACGTAAAATCAGCCAAGAGTAACCCTAAAATATTATAGTTACCACTTAAACGATTATAGTTGATTATAGATGAGTGATGAAAAGCTTACCACAATACAGCTTTCAAAAGTAGTAGTCCAAGAACTAAAAAACATTCGAAAATACCCAAGAGAAACCTACAACGAAACAATTCTAAACTTGATAAAAACAGCCAAAGACACCAAAAACAGAAAACAATATGACGAGTTTCTTCACACAATTCAACAGGCAAAAATGAAAGAACTCTGGGACAACGACGAAGACGAGGCTTGGGAGCATGCCTAAACCCGGCGATGTCATATTAACAACTGTACAATTCACCGACACAAACGAAGTAAAAACAAGACCTGCACTAGTCCTCTTTGAAGAACTCGGCAACATCATAGTAGCTGGCATAACCAGCAACCTCAAAATGAAAGGAATCCCCCTCAACAAATCAGAAGGCGCCATAAAAGATAGCGTTATAAAACTAAACTACCTATTCACCATCTCCTCTGAAATGACTGCAAAAGTACTTTTCCATCTTAGCACCGAAAAGAAACAACTAGTCCATTCTGAACTAACTAAACGCCTAAACAACCTCAAACTAACTAATTGATATACTTATTACTCGATTACCCAAAAAATCTACTAAAACATAGAGTTGCTTATGGCGTCTTTTAGTCGCATAAACATTTGTAGTCACATTGGCTACATTCCCATGCACTTTTTTTGGGTTCAAACTCTGCAGCATTAATCTTTTTAGTCATCTCCTGTATCTCAACTTGTATAGCCTCAATAGCCGACTCTTCAGGAGCAAAAAAGACTTTCTTGTTAGACCGCAAAAACCACTCCCCCACCTTCAACTGACACGTTTGACCATACATACCTCTAACAGCAAGAGCATAAACCAACAACTGAATATCCTTTTTAAGCTCATTTAACGAAGGCACACTCTTACTGGTCTTATAATCAATAACCGTAAAACCAAACTCATCTTTATCAATGCGATCAATTCTGCCTCTAATACGCACCTCACCAATAGCAGTCTCAAACCAACGCTCAATATCCACAATCTCTGATTTACTCTTACTTTGCTCCTCTAAAAACACCTTTAAAATCTCTTGGGCTTCCGCATAATCTCTTTGCTCATCAAGCTTTGACTTATAACCCTCTGAATTCCAAAACTTAGCCAATAACTCATCCGCAAGAGCAACATCGACATTTTGGCCTTCTTTTTGCATTCTGGTTAGTTGCTCTGCAATATTGTGCACTGTTGAACCAAAATCAAAATAGTACCGTGACCGCTCAGGAATTTTCATTACGTGACGGTATTGGTATAGTCGGGGACATTTTTGGTAACTATTAAATTGGGATACACTAAACACGTGATCCACAGGAACCGTTATCGGTTTTTTGTTTAACGCATCAAGTACAGAGTAATCGGGTTCTTTGATTTTATTGATTATTTCAGTTTGTATGTCCAAGGCTTTGTCATTTGATTTAACAAAGAGAAGTAGGTTTTCTATAGCTTCTGTATAACGTTGAGTGGTTAGGTTTGCTATTACTTGCTGAAGTAACTCGGTTTTTAACTGATTATCAGCAGTAGTTACGATTTCTTCTACTATGTTTGTTTCTTCTGTTTTTTGTTGGGGATCTATTTGTTGAAAGTCTATGTCTTCGGGGTTTTGTTGGTAGTTGATTTCTTGGAGGAATTTGGATGGTTTGGAGTCGGTTTTATTTTCGCCGTAGCGTTTAGCGTAGGTTATGACTAGTTTTTCTTCTGCTCTTGTTAATGCTACGTAGAAGAGGCGGCGTTCTTCTTGTATGTGTAACTCTTTATCCTCATGTTCAGATTGAACCCCTTTTAGCAACTCTTTTGGTATTGTGAATTTGTCTCTTTGATAGGTGGTGGGTATTTTGCGTTCGTTTACGTCGGGTATTATGACGACGGGGTATTGCATACCTTTTACGCTGTGAATTGTAGCTATTACTATGGCTTGTCTGCTTGGATCTTCTTCTTGGATTTTAAAGTTTGATGCAAAGGATAGGTAATCGGTAAAGTCTTCTAAACTGCTTTCAGGATATATGTGGTTGAATTCTTCCACAAACTCGTAGAATTGGTTTATTAAGTGTATGTTGCGAGTGTTTTTTAGGGCTATTTCGTATTTGTAGAGTTCTTGTTCAAAGAGAAGGTTGTGTAAAAGTTCCAGAGGGCGGAGTCTTGTTTTGTCTTTTAGTATGTTCTGGAGGGTTTGTTTGACTGTTAAAAATTTGAGGTTATCTATGTCTATTTTGTTTATGTGTTCAAAGGTTTCATATAGGGAGAGTTTGTTTTGGTCTGCGTAATGGGTGAATCTGCATATATCTACGGGTTTTATGTCATAGTTGCGTCGGTTTAGGACGCGTATGATTTCGGCGTTATTTTCTAAGGGGTTGCTGCTTATTTTTAGGAGGGCGGTTATGTCTTTTATTATGGGTTCTTGGAAGAAGCCAGTTTCGCCTACAAAGTTGAAGGGTATGCCTTGTTTTCTGAAGGCTTTTATTATGGGTTCGGCGGTTGCTCTTCGTCTGCATAGTATGGCTATGTTTTGGGGTGAATATTTTTTGAGGAGTTGTTTTGTTGTTGTTAGGATATAGTTTGCTTGGGCGGTGTCGTTTGGTGTTTCAACAATGGTTATTTTTTCGCCGTCGGGGTTGTTTGTGAACATGTTTTTTAGGGTTCTTTGGGGACTGTTTTGTATTAGGGTGTTGGCGGTGGTTACGATTTTTTTGGTGCTGCGATAGTTTTGCTCTAGGGTTTTTTCGATAAAGTTGGGAAAGATTTTTTTAAATTCAGCAATGTTTGTTAGGTGGGCGCCTCGAAACTTGTATATGCTCTGGTCATCATCGCCCACTACTGTTAGGTGACCATGTTTTTGCGCAATTAGGCTGACTATTTGGAGTTGGATATAGTTGGTGTCTTGGAATTCATCTACGATTATGTATTTGAATTTCTTCTGATACTTGTGGAGAATTAAGGGCTTACTTTTTAGAAGGTTATAGACTGTGTAGAGCATGTCGCCAAAGTCTATCATGTTATTTTGAAGTTTGTAGGCTTCGTAGGCTTGATAAATTTTTAACATATCTTCTAAATTGTTTAACTCATCTTGCCTCTCTTCTTCCTCTTCAGCTTCTTCTTCAGTGGTGGTTGTTATTGTGGTGTTGGTGGAGGGTTTTTTGTGGGTTTGGATGTATTGTTGTAGGTCTTCAGGGGTTACTGCTTCGTCTTTGCATCGGGCGATGAATTTTTTCATCTCTTCCGCTAAGGTATAGGGTTCATGATTAAATTCTAAATGCTCAATACCAAAATTGTTAATATTTTTTGTCAAATAAACTAATTGGGTGGTGTCAGTTATAATTTTAAAGTTAGAATTTAGTTTAGTGCTAAGAATGTTGTCCTGTAGTACTTGTTTGCAAAAAGAGTGAAACGTGGAAATGTATAGATCCTGCGAACTATTTAACAGGCTTGTTACTCGTACTTTTAGTTCTTCAGCAGCTTTCTGATTAAACGTTAAAGCCAATATACTCTCAGGATTTAAACCCGTTTCAATTAGGTAGGCTATTTTACTTGCCACGGTCATGGTTTTTCCTGAACCCGCACCCGCAATTATCAAAAGAGGTCTCTCAATTTCCTTAACAGCCTCCACTTGCTGAGGGTTCAAAGTGCTAAAAATGTTTGTAGTGGCTTTTTGCACTGAAGAACTATCTGGTTGCATGTATCAGTGATGCGTTGTTTTACTTTTAACTCTTCCCATCATTTAAAAAACTGTTTTCCAAAACAGACCTATTATATTTTGCAGTGTTTACCTGATGCATCGTTATTTGATTGAGGAAGTATTACAGAATAGCGTGGTTAACAATCGCTGTGATGAAGGTTTTATTTTGTCATCAACTTGTACATGTCTGCAACATTGTTGCTTTTAATAGCTACGTTTATTTCGTCTATATCTAAAAACTCTAAACCTTTCTCTAAGACTTCAGGGTAGCGTTCTTTGAGCCACTCTTTACGATCTTCCCAATCCTCACCCTGATTGGTTTTTAGTCCTTGTGCAATTTCTTCTAAACCCCACACGCCACCGCAATCCTCAACAATGCCAAATCCCTTACCCTTAATTACACGGGGCAATTCGCCATCAGGAACTGTTTCAGTTACCTTTAGCTTTTCTAGTTTTACGCCAACATACCAGCTATCACCAAAATCATATTGCAACTCACCAAAATCCTCCTCTTCTGTAAAGAGTTTACTTATAGCCACTCCTTTTACATTTTTAGTAGGCATATCCCAACCACCCAAACCCTTAGGTAATGGTAAGGCATACCTGACATCTTTTATGGTGAAATCAAACAAGTGACCACCCATACGAAACATTTCCATAAGAATATAACAAAAATCCGCCAAATCAGTGTCGCTACTTACCTGAAATCTTCGCCACATACGTGGCCTATACTCGTGTAACTCAGCAACAAATTGCATAATAGGTGTCACCATAATAATACCTGCACTATATAGTAACTATAAACTTAGTTTTAAACTTACGCAATTTTGCAGTTTCTTAGACTGCTGTGCCGCTAAATACTTGGCTTCGAAATCTTTAAAATAGTGGGAATAAAATTTAAACGTGGGAAAACTTGTGCTTGAGACCACCACAAAAATGGATAAAAAAGGCCGAATAATCATCCCAAAAAAATCAGAGAAACCATCCAACTAACCCCAGACAACAACCTTTGCATAAAATCTGACGGAAAAACCATCACCCTAACAATCTCAGAACCCATTGCTGATAAGTACTACGGATAGTCCCTATAGAAAACTGGCCCGATGATATAGACAAATACCTTGCAACAGAGGTACTAAAACAATGGAAACAACACGATACTACGTAGACGTTAACGTCTTTATTTACTGGCTAGGCGAACACCCCACATTTGGCAAAACAGCGCATAGTTGGATACAAAAAAATTGCAGAGAACTCTTCTGTAGAATATGTAACGTCTATTTTGACTGTTTATGAGGTTTTATGTGTGTTGGCAGGTTTAGCAAGCAAAAATCTGAAGAACAGGTCTTTTGTAGAGCAAATTACGGGTGCTATAACGCAATTAAGAGGTTTAACAATAGAACCCCTAAAACCTGACGATCTAATAGCTGCAACAGAGTTGCTAAACCGTAACAAGTTGGATTATGAAAATGCGCTACATTTAGCTGTCGCTATAAGAGTGGGCGCTCAAAAAATAATAACAAACGATAAAAATTTTGATACAACAAATATGCCCAGAGCTTTTGAATAAGCATGATGATTGCATGAAAATTGAGTGAAAGTTTTTTTGAAAAGTAGTTTTTCTAACATGTTATGATACATTTATGGCTAGCCATTTCTATAAGTTGTATAGAGCAAATCCTAACAATATAAAAACCCAACCGTTCAACAGACACAACAACTAAACCGCCCGTCAAAAACAGTTATGCAATCATCGTGCTTAAAAGACACACTATTCCGTAGTTAGAGTTGGAGCTTTTCGTCGTTTATCCCATAGATGATGTAACGCTAAAATAGGATGACGTAACAGCAAACGCGGTCCTGAATAGCTCATGATTTTGCGGGCTTGTAGTTTCATGTCAGGCTTGTAGCATTGTATA
>JAITBW010000013.1 GCA_031283385.1 Nitrososphaerota archaeon | reverse complement strand
TCTTCTGCGGCAATTTCCTGTCGCCGTCCGTTACGCATGACATTTGCCTTTAATGAAAGAAGATTTCGTACGCTATCCAACGCTTTTTGTGCTTTATCCTCTTGAATATGGCCAACGATAGCATTGATGATAACAACGCCTAAAATAACCCCTGTATCAAGCCAATTCCCCATAAGTGAGGTTAATACAGCCGCGCCAAGCAACACATAGATTAGTGCATTGTTGAACTGTAACAAAAATCGCTTAATGACATTGTCTTTTTTTCTCTCGGGTAGTTTGTTTTTGCCGAACTGTTCTATTCTCTTGGCGGCTTCTTTATTTGAGAGACCGTTTGTGTCGGTATTTAGTTTGTTCAATACTGCTTTATCAGTTAGTGTTTCCCATGGAACGTTGTGCAGATTTTCTTTCATGTTTAGTGGTTCGCCTTTTAATTTGGATACCCAAAGTGCACGGTTTTTACAAGTTTAGCAGTTATTTTGGATATATTCTTTTCCGATAAACTAACCAAATGTGGGAGATACACATACCAATATCGCTTTAGGTGTATTCTCATTTGAAATGCTTGGTGCTAGCAGTTTTGTTGCAGTTATGGTTTTAAATTATAAATGGGAAGATAACTGCTGTTGTGCGGCATTTAGATGTACGGACTTTACGAGCACAAATGTCACAAAAGGCTTATGAGCGGTGCGAAATTGCCATTTTTACGTTAACGGCAAAACGCCTTCGGAACTACTGAACGGGGTAATATTTTATTGACTGTGTTGTAGTATTAGTTTGGTGATTTTATGTCTGAGGGCGTTTTTATTACTGATGAAGATATAGGGCTTTGCTGGTAAAAGTGAATGGTTTACTTGAAGAACTTGTTGAGACTTTTAGCATACTTGATGATAAAGATGCTATTGACAGTCTAAAAGAGGCAGAAGCAGACGTTACAGCGGGAAGAGTCAGGAATTATGATGATTTCTTCAAAGAGTTGAAACAAACTGGCGAAATATAAATTGCCTACTGCATTATTATCAACGGTTAGTTTGTATCCTTATCTTTTTCAAGTGTACGTTCAAATGCATACACACCTTTGTTTCTCTCAACAACCTCCGCAAGAATAGTATCAGCTTTATCGGGGGCTTCCCAAATCAGAGAAAGAACCTCACGCACCTCTTTTTCATCCTTAGCGGCTCTGCAGACATTTTGAATCGTTAACTCTTCGGGTAGTCCGTTTTCACGCATTTTACCGTTAAGATCAGCCGTTTTTACTAGCTGTATGTTGATTCTTGCCGCATATGCCTCAGTCGTTATCTTTGTCTCATTTTCCAACTCTATACTCTCTGCTGGATCAAATGCTAAACCCGCAAAAACACATACCACCGTCTACTTTATTTGCCGTCCTCCAAACATATCCACCCCAAACTCTACACTCCACTTAATAACTTCTAAGAAATCATCCACCATAGCCTTTGTGATTAAACCCCACTTACACTCCAAAACATAAATAACCGGCTCGACAAGCAACCCCATGCTAACACTCCAAACACGATTCACCTCCGCACTGTTTTTTCTTGCACCCACACTTTTCACAATATGTAGCGTTATGCGTCTTGGATCCATACCCTTAGTTCTATGCCTCTGAGTTTGAAAAGTTGCGCCTTCTGTAAATTTGTCCACAAACCACTCAACTGTAGCTTCCCAATTATGACCCAACCTGTTCTGTTCGCCCTTCATTTTCCGCAAATAATTCTTCTTGAAAGCAACCGTAGCCCCAAGATTCACCTTAGACATGGAAGTATGATAGTAGTAGTTGAAGGTGTCAAAGAGTTTGATTTCTCTTAGGTCAGGATAGAGTTGAAGTGCTCTTGCTATGGCGGTTTTTGTTTTATGTATGGTGCAGCCCATTTTGTTTTGTATGTATTCAAAGCTTGCGAGGTCTTGGAGTTTTGTAGCTTCTACTATAGTGTCGCGTATCTGGTGGATACGTTCTATAGTGGGATTAGTTGCAGAAAAAGCCGACTTTTCTAAAAGGGTGTTTGTTTTTTTGATGGCATGTTCTATTGCTTTGTCTCTTGGAGTTTTGTCGTCTATCCAAGTTAGTATGTAGTCGTCTTTGAAAGGGGTCTGTTTGTCGTGTAGTCTGTATCCTCGGACATAGACTAGGCCTTTTTTCTCTAGGCGTCTTGTGTTTGTCATGATGTCGGAGGGTTTGATGTCTTGGTTTTTGAGTGCGGTTGTTAGGTCTTTTGAGAAAAATGCTTGGTTGTTGTTTTCTTCTAGAAATTCTTTGATTAGTTTTGCTTTACTCTTACCATTGAGACTGCTACCCCCGCCGCGTTTGTCGAGGTACTTCTCGTCGTAGAACACGTATTGTTGGCCTTCAAAAGTCACCGAACTCACGTTGTCTTTTGGGGTAAGAGATATGTGTAGTATTGGCGTTGGTTGGTTATTGTTCCTAGGCGTCCTCTAAATGTTTTCTCACTGCAAATTACGGGTTTTGTGCTTCGTAGGATTTTGTTGCTTCGCCACATGCGTCCAAGGCAGCTTTCTATGGTGCTTCTGTTTAGTTTGAGGGTTTGTGCTATGTTTTTTGTTGTCCATGGTCTGCCGTCTTTTAGGAGATTTGTGATTTTGGCTTGAGTTGCTGCAACGCCCATCGGGTTAACACCATTTAACTACTATGTGCAGTTCAACACTTAAGCGATAGTGTGAACGAAAATGTGAACATAAACTCAACCTTCAAACACAGAAAAATCAAACGCTGACCATTCAGCCTCAATTGTCTAAAAAAGGCAAAAACACCCCCAACTAAAAAATGATATACAGTGCAGGGGGTGTGCTTCAGAAAGTGCTTATGCCTCTTAGTCGTGAAAAGGTGTCTGTTATACGCAAGTGGGTGATGGTTTGTTGTCCGAATTGCGGTAAAGTTATGGATCTTGTGGGTGTGTCTAGGTCTGATGATGGTGGGGGTGGGGGTTTGGTTT
>JAITBW010000168.1 GCA_031283385.1 Nitrososphaerota archaeon | reverse complement strand
TCACCTAACCCGTTGACGGCAACGTGAATCTGATCTGCGCCTGCTTCAACTGCTGCGAGACTATTAGCAACTGCTAGACCAAAGTCGTTGTGGCAGTGAACACTTATTGGAACTTTGATAAAAGATTTCAGATCCTTGAATAGATCAAATGTTGTCTTAGGAATCATACAACCAACGGTGTCGGGAATGTTTAAGCTGTCCATGCCGGCGTCTTGAGCCGCTTTACAAATTTGATGTAAAAAAGGCATTTCAGTGCGTGTGGCATCCATGGGAGAGAATTCACATTTAACACCGTGATCCTTTATGTACTGTATGGATTCAACCGTGGAAGATAGAACTTGTTCAGGAGTCATATTTACTGCATATTTCATCTGTACAGGCGAAGACGGGATAAATGTGTGTATCAGATCTACATTACAGTCTAGAGCCGCATCTATATCTTTTTTTGTACACCTAGATAACGCACATATTTGTGAAGTTAAGTCTAATTTTTTTATTGCTTTTACGACTTTGCGTTCGCCCTCAGAGCTACTAGGAAATCCTGCTTCAATAACATCAACACCTAGTTTGTTTAATTGCTGAGCGATTTCAATTTTATCCTCTAATGTTAAAGAAACACCAGGAGTTTGCTCTCCATCACGTAATGTAGTATCAAAGATTTTGATAGCTCTAAGAGACTGAGTCATGTTTTCACGTACCTAAATTTTTATGGCTGCAGCAATGGCTTGAGCCATTTGCAGTGTAGATGCCCTACCACCTAAATCTGGAACGGTTGTGCCGCTAATTAGAGTTTGTATCGTTGCTTTTTCTATAGCCTCAGCAGCCGTTAGGCATTTCGAGTCATTAAAGCGTTCACCTAGCCAAGTTAGCATCATTTTTGCGGATAATATCATAGATATGGGGTTTGCAATTTGTTTGCCTGCAATGTCTGGAGCTGAACCATGTATGGGCTCAAATAGTGCAAAGTTGTCACCAATATTTGCGCCTGGAGCCATACCTAAACCGCCGATTAGTTGAGCGGCTTCGTCAGATAGGATGTCGCCGAACATGTTGCATGTGCATATTACGTCGAAGTCTTGTGGGGTACGTATTAGGTGCATTGTTGCAGCATCAACGTACATTTCGTTATATTGTATGTCGGGATAGTTTTTGGCTGTTTCTTGGCATACACGTTTGAATAAACCGTCAGTTACGCGCATAACGTTTGCTTTGTGTATAGCGGTAACTTTCTTTTTTTGGCGTAGCTTTGCGGTTTCAAAGGCGCGTTTTGCTATGCGTTCACAGTTTTTTCGAGTGATTACTCGTAAGCATACTGTAACGTCGTTACCTATGCTGTATTCTAATCCTTTGTATACGTCTTCGGTGTTTTCACGCACGAAAATCATGTCTATATCTGGTCGGGCAACAGGTACATTTGGAAACGCCTTTAATGGTCGCACATTAGCATATAGATCAAATAGTAAGCGCAATTTAACTATAACATCAGCTGCGGTTTCACCTACGGGCCCTTTTAGGCAAGCATGTGATTCACGGATAACGTTTAGGCTATCTTCAGGCAATGCAGCACCTCTGTTTTTGAGTACTGTATCACCTGCTTCAGCTGGAAGCATGTTAAGATTTACATCAAAAGTTTCTTGAATTGCATCTAAAATTTTCAAGGTTGCTTCTGTTAATTCAGGACCTATACCGTCTCCAGACATTAAAGCTATTTTATAGTCAGTCATTTCTCTTTCATCTTTTTACGTAAATTCTCAATTAAACCGCCATCAGTTAAGATTTCCATGATAAATGAAGGCAATTTTGTACCCTGCAGAAACTTGTTGGTAGATAAGTTTTGGATTTTTCCAGTTTCCAAATCAACAGAAATTTCATCACCAGTCTCTGCTACAGCGGAAATTCCAGAACATTCAATGACAGGTAAACCTATGTTTATAGCATTGCGGTAAAAGATACGCGCAAAAGTTTCTGCGATAACACATTTCACACCTGCATACTTTAATGCTAAAGGAGCTTGTTCTCTGCTTGAACCACAACCAAAGTTTTTGCCGCCAATTAGTATTACACCGTTTTTTGCCTTGTTTACAAACTCTGTGTCCAAGCTTTCCAGTGCATGTTTACCTAATTCGTATGGATCAACCAGTATCAAGTACTTACCGGGTAAAATGACATCAGTGTCAATATTGTTTCCAAATTTTATTATTGACGCTTTAATTTTGGACTCCATTATTGTTGTACCTCCAACACTGTTGGATCTGTTATTTTACCTGTTATAGCTGAAGCAGCAACAACCGCAGGCGAGGCTAAATATACACTAGCTTGCGTGCTTCCCATTCTACCAATAAAGTTACGATTACTCGTGCTAACACACACTTCATCTGCCGCCAACAAACCAATATGCCCACCTAAACAGGGTCCACATGCTGAACCACAAACAATTGCACCTGCATCCGTAAATATTTCAGTTAAACCCTCAATTAATGCCTGCTTATAAATTTCCTGCGACGCAGGAATAACCAAAGCACGAACACCATCTTTGACTTTTCTCCCCTTTAATACTTGAGCAGCCAAACGCAGATCTTCTAGCCTGCCATTGGTACAAGACCCGATAAAAGCTTGATCTATAGAAACGTTACCAATTTCAGATATTGGCTTAACATTATCAACCGATGAGGGACAAGCAATTTGTGGTTCCATCTTTGAAACATCAAATTCTACTGTTTGCTCATATTGAGCATCTTTATCACTTTTTAGGGCTGTAAAATCTGGCATGGTTTTAACACGTTCTTGCAGGTACGCCCTTGTCACATCATCTGGTTCAATTACACCATTTTTAGCACCCATCTCAACTGCCATGTTACATAGAGTCATTCTACCAGCCATACTCATCTCATGTATAGTAGAACCTGTGAATTCTGCACTTTTGTATATTGCCCCATCAACACCTAGTTTACCAATTATATTTAGAATCAAGTCTTTTGGTGTAACGTATTTGTTAAATTTTCCATTAACAATTATTTTGATAGTTTGAGGCACTTTGAACCAAATTTTTCCAGTAGTCATAACTGCGGCTGCTTCTGTTGAACCTATACCTGTAGAAAAGGCACCAAAAGCACCATATGTACAGGTATGAGAGTCTGAGCCGACAATAACTGCGCCTGGAATTACATGACCCTGATCAGGCATGACTTGGTGACATATACCACCACGACCTACATCATAAATTCGTAGTTTTTGTTCTTTAGCGAATTGGCGCATCGTTTTGTGAAGTTCAGCTGCCTTTATAGATTCTGCTGGAATTTGGTGGTCTAATATTACAACTATTTTTTGGTTATCCCAGACTTTTTCTGCACCAATTTTTTTGAAGGACTCGACAGCTAAGGGTCCAGTTAAATCGTGGGTCATTAATACGTCAACGTTTGCGTCCACGATCTCGCCTGGGGCAACAAATGTCTTGTTTGATGCTTTAGCTAAGATTTTTTCTGTAATATTCATGTCGTTTCTTCTCTATTATTCTGTTTTTT
>JAITBW010000076.1 GCA_031283385.1 Nitrososphaerota archaeon | reverse complement strand
GTCGGGTCCGGCTTCGAGTTTAGTAGGTAGGTATTTGTCTACGATGAATGTTAGACCGTAACGACTGAAAGCTTCAAGTTCGGTTTTGCGTCGGAGTTTAAGGAATGTTTTGATTTCGCGCTGCCATATGGGGTCGTTTTGGTATCGTGGGTCTTTTTGTAGCTCGTAAAGTCGTTTAATGTCAACTTCATCTAATGGGTCTGTGGGTAGGTTATATTCAATGATGTCGCTTGCCCATACGCCGCTCCAAACTGCGTCTGGGGTGTTTAGTTCTCGTAGGTGTGCAGCGTTTGCTGAACCTGATATAATGACTTGGGCGATATGCATTCCCCATGGGTCACCGTCGGTAAATATGAAGACAGGTAGGTTAAGTTCGTCATGTAATCGTCTTAGAAAACTACGTGTTTGTCTTGGGGCTTGTCCACCACAGGAGATTAGGAGTGATTTGTGTTTGCTATGGACGCTTTCTTCTATGAATCTTGTGAAGAGTGCTCCTTTCTCTATTGCTATAATTTTGTTGGCACTAGTTTTTAGAAATTCGGAGGAGGTTATAGCTGGTCCAATGAGTACACCGTCTGGGTGGCTAGTTAGGTTAACTGATTTTCCTTCGTATCCTGGAACGGTGTAGGCTACGTCTAAGTCGCCAAATATGGCGCTGCGTTCTTCGGGGAAAATGTGAAAGTCTTCTCTAGCAAAACCTGTGAGAGTTTCAAGGTCTGTTATGATATTGTTTGATTCTTGTTGGTCAGAGAAAGTCATCTCGTAAGCTTGTGCAGAGTAGTAGACATCTCTTAAAGTGGATGTTTTTCGTTTGTCGGTTAATTCATTGCTAAATAGTGCGACCCAGGCAAGTTGGGTGAATGGTTTTATGTGGCGAATGTTTCGGGTGCTTCTATCGACGTTTTTTTCGCCTAGAATATACTGACGGATGTGTTCGTCATAGGTGATGTTTTCTGTGCTGCGACTAGGCATTTTGACTGAGGGAAAGATTCCTTGATCTAGCTGATTGTATATTGAAGTGCCAAAGTTTTTGAGTTCTTTAAGCACTTCCTGTCTTCTTTCTGTAACTTTAGCTTTCTTCTGTGCCATATTTTTGTACGCTCTTCAATAGTTTATCTATGTCAGGTTTTCTAGTTTGCCCAGATAGGGTAGTTGAGAATTCTGCAATTCTAGGCAGATATTTGCTAAAGATGCTAAGTCGTTTCTTTTCCATATGCACATGTTCTTTGCGAGTTAAGAAGTGAGAGAGTTGTCTTGAAACTTCACGTATTGCGTTTGCTTCTTCTTTACGGACTTCGATGCGGTCGGATATAAATTCTTTGCCTACAGTTTTGTAGGGCACTTTTGTGCTGCAAACGTGAATGACAATAGCAATAGGCATATCTGGGGTTACTTTGTAACGTCGCCAGTTCATAGCAGAAATAACCTTGTAGGCTACATCGCTTGCTTCATCGTATAGGAGGGGAATTTTATTGGCAAACCTGTAGATTACAAACCCGCCAGTTTTAGGAACCCCTCCACCGTATGCAATAGCCATTTCCACAATGAAAGGATGACCAGCATATGTTGAGGGCTTGCGTTGATGAACCACTAAATATTCAGGATTTAACTCTTTCATAACACCTGCTTTAAGCAGTTCTTCGCCTAATGGGGATAGACAATTTGCGTCTGGAGGTAGGAAATCTTTGTAGCGTTTTAAATTTTGCATTAATTGAACTATTTCCTCATGCGAAAGTTTTTTTGGATTTTTGTTAATCGGAAGTTTAGCAAATTCTAAAAATTTTTGGGCAGTAATTTCGCCAACACGATGGAAATGTTGCCTAAGGAAAGTAGACATATTAATGCATGTAGTTACCTGAATAAGGCGCTGTAGTAATTCTACATCTACGCCATAAGGATGCGGATGAGTCTCCGTTGGCGGGTCAGGCATAACTGTTGTAACACGAGTAAACTTGTAAAGTCGCCCTTTTGGATCTACAAAAGTAATATTTGCATAAGGGTTAACCATGGCAGTCTGTTTAAAGTATTCAATAATTTTAGGCATAGCCCGTAAATAGTCACCTTCAAGGGTGAACTCTATTATTGTTCCACGCCAACCGTCCTTATTAGTTATAACTTTGCGATCTAAAATTATAGGTTTATTTCGCTGGATATCAATCATTAATTTAAAACTGTAAATTTTTTCTTGACCAGTACTTGAGGTTACTAAAACAGGTTTATGCGTTGTAATTTGTCCATATAGAACAGCCATTTTTCCGCCTAAACCAAATGTGCCTCTAGCTTGTTTTAGTTTATATTTTGAGCCGTAAAGGACTTGCCCAAAAGCGGATGGGATAAATCGTGGTTGTATACCGCTTCCGTTGTCTTGAACGCGGAGTTTGTATATTTGGGTGTCTTTTGTAGCTTCAGATTCAAAGGATAATCGGACATAGACATCTGGCGGAATTTTTTGGCTTTCTGCAGCATCAAGAGAATTTTCTACTACTTCACGTATCGCTACGAAGATACTTCTTGATGGGTTAGTTAAACCCGCTATGTCTCGATTGCGGTAGAAAAAATCCGATACACTCATTTCTTCAAATGTTGTTTGAGACATAGTTGTTTACCCACTCCAGTTTTAAGATTTGTATTTTTCGTAAGTATATTTATTGCTTGTTCTTTAAGTTAACTGAAACTAGAAAATAAACTCTTCATTTTTAAGAGGTGTAAAAAGTAAAAACATGTATATTTTTGCTGTGATTATGTATAAAAAATAGGTAAAAAATAATCACGAAACAGGTTATTGTTGGAAGTGGTAAAAACGTTAAAAGTTAGGGTTTTTAAATTGTACTCCATAGTTATATCCTTCGCACAAATTTTGTGTTTTTTAACAGCAAACTGCTTAAAGGAAAAAGAGAAAACATCAATTTAAAAAACAGTGTTAACATACAGACAAGGCAATAATTTAAAATAATACTGTCTTTTCCCAAAATAATTTCACCCCATAGTAGATTATCTTGCTATTCATGATTTTACCATCTAAACTGTTTAGCCGCTATACTCAGCCATACCTCAGGCCACAATTTTCTAACAAATGCCATATTGGGTGACTCTGCTTCCCACAGGTTAAGCGCACCATGAGGCCTATTATTGTACCAATCAACAAACTTCGCCAAACTGCCAAACCTGCCTCTATGGTTAATATAGAGATCATGAAACTTTTCCAGCTTGCCGTTAGTTTGAGGATGATTCACTCTGCAAAGAATATGCCTAATATGATACCTTTTGAGGTACTGCTCATATTCATGCTCAGCAAACCCTTTCTTATCCCGTTTATTAGCATAAAACTGTACACCATGATCAGTCAAAATCGAGTGAATAGGATACCATTTTCTGCATTCCCGGCGAGCTTTCTTTAAAACTATAAGCGCATTCTTTGTTGTCTCATTATCAAATTCTCCGGCTGCAATAATTTTCCTTGAAGCATCATCTAAAATGGTGCACAAATACTTGCCATTCTTAGCATGGTGCCAATCAGTATGCACCATTGACAAAGAATGCTTACGCTCATAACGGATCCATGGTGCTCTGCGTTTCTGCTTGTTAGGCTGGTGGTGTGCGTATCCCAATTTTAGCAAAACCTTATGAATTGTTCTATGCGACAGGGTTATTTTTTGGCGAGCGGAGATGATTTTTTCAAGATATTGCGCGTTTAGCTGGTCTTTTTCGTATGCTTGTTTGATAAGTTCAATTGTTTCTGGCGTTATTTGTTTTTTGGGCCTGCCCAAGTTTTGTCCAATTGCGGGGATGACGTTGGTGGTTTTATATTGGGCGTAGAGCTGCTTGAATCTTCGAGGAGATATTTTGAGGTACCCAGCCGCCCATTTCACCGTCACCTCCCCAACAGCATGCTTTTCTAGACACCACCTAAGTTCTCCCCGCTTTTTGACCTTAACCATAACCTAATTGAGAGGGGTGAAATTATTTTGGGAAAAGAACTGTTTTTTATGTTGGTAACACTTATATATAGTAATACTTTTTTAAATAAACGTATTACTGTTGGAGAAATGAAAAATGCACATACCTGACGGCTTTATCCCCATAACATTCGCCATCCCCGCTTTCCTAATAGTCATACTATTCTGGACAATAGCATTTAAAAAAATCAAAATCACCGAAAAACAAGTCCCCATGATGGGACTACTAACCGCCCTCTTCTTTGCAGCCATGTTTGTAAACATTCCCCTATTCGGCGAAACCACCGCACACATTTTAGGCGGAGCCGTAATTGGACTAATTTTAGGACCCTTCGCCGGACTAATATCAATGTCCATAATCCTAGTCCTACAAGCATTCCTATTTGGCGACGGCGGACTTATAGCACTTGGAGCAAACGTCCTAAACATGGGCGTAATCGGCATATTTATCCCATGCATCATCTTTATAATCCTAAACAAATTGTTTAAACCTAAAATGGGCTTCAGTTTATGGGCTATCATTTTTATTTCCGCCCTATTTAGTGATCTACTATCAGCAATAGCAGCAGGCATACAAGTTGGCTTATCCCCCATGACCCTATACAGTCTCAATGTTGTGCTACCCGCTATGGTTGTTAACCATTCCATAATTGGCGTACTTGAAGGCATAGTTACTGTAGTTTTAATAATGACACTTCTAAAGCTACGACCTGACGTGTTAGAGCAGAGCCCAATATTGAGTAAATTGTATATATTTAAAAATAAGGTGACAAAGGAGGAAACCATTGATGCAAAAGAGTAAAAAATTAAACCAAAAAACTATGCTAATTGGTTTATCACTGGCATTAATACTTGTTATATTGGGCGTTTTCTGCTTTTCATATGCCCTAGAAGCCCTTGATTTAAAAGCCTCCGAACTGGGCATAGAAGAACAACCGATTTATGACCCACCTTTCCCAGATTATAACCTTTCAGGCTCTGAAAATAAATGGAGCAATCTTGTAATAGGAATAGCTTCCACATTTTTACTGTTCATGGTAGCATTTGCTGTCGCTAAAGTGTTAAGCAAAAAGAGAGATCCCGCATGAGAGTCCCCATATCCTTAAGAGGTCTTTTGGCAAGTGCTGAAACTATAGTATATATTGAGGATTTAAGTGAAAAAAAAGGACTAATGCAAGCTATAAACCCAATAGCAAAACTAATTGCCATAGCTGCCATGATAATCTCTGCCCTATTTATAACAAGCATCCAATACTTACTTACCATCTGCCTAATTCCCATAATTTTTGCCCTAGCATCCCGCATATCTCTAAAACAGCTCTTAACCCGCACCGCATTTATACCCCTACTTATGGCAACAGTTTCCATACCAATACTATTTTTAACCACTGGCACACCCATATGGACAACAAACATTGGCAGTATGAACTTGGCAATAACCACTGAAGGAGTCATAAATTTTTCCGTCTTTATCTCACGCATATGGTTCTGCGTAGCAACCCTTAGTCTATTGATACTCTCAACAGGCTTTGACAAAACCCTAAAACTCTTAGCCACACTAAAAACTCCGCCCCTAATAATTCAACTCTTCAGCCTAACATACCGCTACTTCTTTGTTTCCATACATGAAGCGCAAAGCATACTCATAGCAAAAGAAGCCCGAACATACATAAACAAAAAAACAATAAACTTTCAAACCCTAAAAAATTTGGGCACACTACTCTCCTCCCTATTCATCCGCACATACGAACGTTCCGAACGCGTTTACCTAGCTATGAAAGCAAGAGGCTTCGACATAAACAACAACACTGCCCTCTCCACAATACCCCCTCTCCATGTAAAAGATGTCGCATTTATAGCATCAATAATAATCATATTCACATACATCCCATTACTATGAGGCTATAAAATGACTAATCCCATAATATCCATTGATAACATAAAATTCAGCTACCCCGCAGGCATCACAGCCCTAAACGGGATATCCTTCGAAGTAACACAAGGCGAACGCATAGCCCTACTTGGACCAAATGGCTCAGGCAAATCAACACTAATACTGCTAATAGCAGGGCTGCTAACACCAAATTCTGGTACTATCAAGGTATTCGACGAAAAAACAACATCAAAAAACTTTCAAAAAAAACGCAGTCGTATAGGCATAGTCTTCCAAGACCCAGATGACCAACTCTTCACACCAAGCGTAATAGAAGACATAGAATACGGTCCTAAAAACCTAAAACTCCCAGACAAATACATCAAAACACAAAGCACAAATATACTCGAAAAAATGAACATAACTCATCTTAAACACCGACCTACACACAGACTAAGCTTCGGAGAAAAAAAGAAAGTATCCCTAGCAACAGCACTCGTTCTAAAACCAGAACTACTAATACTAGACGAACCCACAGCAAACCTCGACCTAACCTCCCGTCGCAATCTAATTGATACTTTAAACGAACTCAACAAAGCAGGTACAACCATAATTATATCCACACACGATGCTGAAGCTATACCTGAATTAGCAGACCGTATAGTTATAATAAACCATGGATTAAAACTCGATGAAGGGAAAACCCGTGAAATACTGCAAAATAAAGACATACTAGAACAATCAGGCTTAGAACCACCAGCAACTGTAAGCATATTTACTGAACTTAAAAATCAAGACATAATCAAAAAATTTCCTCTAACAATAGACGAAGGAAAAGAAACACTATCGCAAATCCTAAAAAACAAACAATAAATCTATTATTATATTATATGGACTTCTTACATAACGGGTGTTTCTTGTTTTAGGAATTTTGCTGGAAGTGTTAGTGATTTATTGTTGTTTTGTGTTTTGTGTGCTATTTATGTGGAAGTGATGTTTCGGTTTTTGTTTTTGTCTATGTCGATGGATTTGCTTCTGGTTGAGTTTGTGTAGTTAAGTTCCTAAATTCCGCAGGTTTTAGGTACTACAATATCTAAGGTTTCAAACAAAAGTCGTTGTTGTTTGGTAACTTCACAAGGAATAATAGAGTTATCAAAAACCTTGCATTTCAAATTTT
>JAITBW010000015.1 GCA_031283385.1 Nitrososphaerota archaeon | reverse complement strand
GTTGGAATTGTTGTATTTGTTGTATTATTGGTGCGAAAGAGCTCAAAGAGTTAACACTGCGTTGTAGTAGCGTGTTGGGTTGTGTGACTCATATAGCATTACGCTGTACACACTTTTTTATACTGCTGTGCTCGTCTACCAGTTGTTCAGACTCTGTATGCACTATGCCTTATGTGTAAATCAGGTAGTAACGTATTGTTGTTAACAAAATACGTTTTAAAAATCTATTGTGGCGTTGTTGGGTGGTTACTGTTAATTTTTGATACATTACTTTGAGGGTTTACAAAACTTTTTAAATTAAAGAAACACTAGTATCAGTATGATATGTATGCGCAGATTCCTTGTTTTCCTGTTTTGTATCTTTTTCTTAGTTGGGTCTTTTATCGTAGTATTTAATGCTGCTTCGGCGTCTGGTTTGGCTCCAAATTCTTGGAATACCAAGTCTTCTATGAGTCAGGCTAGGTATGGTTTGGGTGTTGTTGTTGTGGATGATAAAATTTATGCTATTGGTGGTTATACTGATGATGGTGTTGTGGGTACTATGGAGTGTGATGACCCTGTTTGTGATACTTGGACTACTTTAGCGTCTATGCCTACGCCTAGGGCTTGTTTTGCTATTGCTGCATGTCAGGGTAAGATTTACTGTATGGGTGGTGAAACTCTTGATGTATCTGTCTCGCATATTTTGGGTGTGACGGAGGCTTATGATACTGTTACGGATAGTTGGAGTGTTAAAGAGTCTTTACCGATTGGCGTATTGCATCCTCACGCCGGTGTTGTAAATGGCAAAATTTTTGTTATAGTAACCAGAGATATCTCTACGTTTGATTACAGCCAAGACCTGTATATGTATGATCCACTTACAGATGTATGGACCAAAAAAGCGGCAGTGCCCAAGTTTTCCGTATCCGGAGTCTTTATAACTTTGACAGTTGTAGCTGATGAAATTCTGGTTACTGGCGAGTATAGCATAGATGATGCTGTTAATGCACGTTATGGATATAAACTTGCGATTTATGACCCAAAAACTGACACATGGCGTACAGGAGCACCTGGAGGTAAAGGCGCGCATTTTGGCGCTGCTGGAGCAACATCAGGTGTTTACGCACCTCTAAACGTCTATATCATGGGATTAACCAGCGATGGTACTACGGATTCTTCTCTTACTAACAGAGTCTATGACCCTACATCTGATGTTTGGTCATACGCTGCAGGCATGCCTACTCCTCGCAAAGGCTTCGGCATAGCCGTTGTAGATGACCTTATACATGTAATAGGCGGCTACACCGCAAACGACTTTTTCATAATCAACTATGACACTACTACTATTACCGCTAGCACATTACATGAACAATACATACCCATAGGATACGGCGGCGAAGATTCTAACATATACGAAATTGA
This sequence comes from Nitrososphaerota archaeon, assembly GCA_031283385.1. Lineage (GTDB taxonomy): Archaea > Thermoproteota > Bathyarchaeia > Bathyarchaeales > Bathycorpusculaceae > Bathycorpusculum. The sequence goes on along the minus strand of JAITBW010000015.1, from coordinate 21,327 downwards.
ACCCTACTCAAGCTACATCCTCGCAGCCATAGTGATTATAATTATTGGAGCATCCATAACTGCTCTATATCTATACTCTAAACGAGAAGAAGAAATGAAAAGAAAAACTTAGCCAAAACATCATAATGCTAAATGATCGACCTTGGATATTCCTGTTCACTATGAAGCTGCCAGCTAAAAACACTAAAAGACTCCTTATAGTTCTTGACAAACCAAAGCAGCCTCCTTTAAAGATGAAGAAATAAATATTGAAGAACAAAAAATGGGTTGACTTCTCAAATTAGACTTAGAAAAATGCAGAAACTATGGTCGTTGCTAGCTATAGATGTGTTATATATGTGATAGGAAAAAATAGCTTTTCAAAAAAATCTTGCTTATTTTTCATGCAATCGTGGTGTTATGTTGTGTTTTCACATATGTGGAGTTTGTGTTGTTTGTTGTTGTTTTTGCAAAGTTTTTGTGGGGGGGGGTTGTGTGATTCGTTTTTTCTAGCTAGCTTTATTAGTTTGTTATTTACAGTATTTTGTCATGGAGGAAATAAAAGATTAGAAATTTTAGAAATAAAACAATTTCTTTATTTGTCGCAGTTCTATTGCTAACTTCTGCTATTGCAATGTTGACAGTAAGTACGCCAAGCAACGCGCAACAAGAGCAGCAAGTGGTTGTAACGGCTTTCCTTAGTTTTAGACCTACTACGGTGGGTATAGGACAAGAAGTTCTAATTAATTTTTGGATTTCGCCTGCACCTGGTGCACACAGACAATATCATGATTTGTCATTAATTGTAACAAAACCAAATGGCGACGTAGACAAGATTACTGGATTAAATACTTATGTTGCTGATGGTACTATGTGGATGCCCTTTGTTCCTGATCAGGTGGGTGAGTGGTCTTTCCAACTTGTGTATCCTGGTGAATATTTCGCTGCTGGAACATATATGGATGGTACATACTTTGCTCCAGGTGAGCCTCTCCCGCCCGGAACTGGTCTTGGGTTTGGAGGTTCCACCTCGGTTTACAATGGTGGGGCTGTGGTTGCGCCTTCTTCTACTGGTGTGCAAAAGTTAATTGTGCAAGAAGAAATAATTCCATCATGGCCTGAAGCGCAAAAACCAACTGATTACTGGACAAGACCAGTTGACGAAATACATCGCGAATGGTGGTCAAATATAGGAAGCTATCCTTGGTTTGGACCTGCTAAAAATGATCCATTATGGGATGCTTTCTATCCTAATACGAATCCAACGTATAATTCAGCATATGCCTTTGTTCCGTGGGTTTCAGGACCTGAATCTGCTCATGTTGCTTGGAAGCGTCAATACCAACTTAGTGGTCTTATGGGCGGCGACTATGGTGGTGCATCTTATGTGGGCTCTGGACTTGGCACTTGGCGACAGGCACCAAACATTATTTTGATGGGAATGGCTTATCACTCTTATGCAAAGCCTTCTACAAGTGGTCCCAATAGCCAAACGTATTGGGAATGTTATGATATTCGTACTGGCGAAGTATATTGGGAGAGACCACTGTACCCTGGAGAGACAGCACCTGATCTTATTGAATGGACTAGTGGACAGGTTGAGGTTGATGGCGGTGTACTAAAACCAACTGCGCCAGTGCTTTTGTCAATAAGCAATGGCTACATGAGGAAATACGCACCATTTACTGGCGTTATGTCAGCTAATGTTTCTATTGCTCCTATGACTGGTAATGGTGGAACTTATTATAAGAATGGTTACGTGTTGGGTATTCAGGATCTTGGTGCTGATGCTGGCGCAGAAAGATACCGTCTAATAAATTGGACAACAGCAGGTAACTCGGCTAACTTTGCTAGCCGTGTAATAAGTAATACGACATATGCTCGAAGTGCTTTACCTACTGCGCATCTAACTGATTGGAACGTAGGCATAGGCTGTACAGTGGCGAGTATATCGGAAGGTGGTGTACTTGTTGGAATGAACATTACAGCTTTTGATTTGTTGTCTGGTGTAACTCTTTGGAATAAATATGTCAATGAACCACAATATGGTGGGACATCTAATGTTGCAGATCATGGAAAACTAGCGGTAATGAGTGCTAACGGCTACTATTTGGCTTTCGATTTAAAAACAGGTAATGACGCGTGGCGAACTAGACAGCTAGATTATCCATGGGATGCATCTGGTTTTGGAAGTTACTCTACCACAACAGCTTATGGTCAATTGTATTGGATGGCACAATCGGGTATTTATGCAATTGATTGGGCTACAGGTGATATCAATTGGAAATTCGAAAAAGCAGCTCCACCATTTGAAACCCCTTATACTGGTAGCGAAGGTCAAACAGTTTATCCATTAGTCAATGCCGGAATATGTGCAGATGGAAAAATATATGTATACAGTAATAAACATACTCCCGAGGCACCATTCTATAGAGGAGAGCCAACATTATGTATTGATGTCTTTACAGGCAAAGAAGTATGGTCAGTAGGCTTTACCGGTGGCAGTGATATGCGACGTACAGAAGTACAACTAGCTGTAGCAGATGGATACTTTGCAATGGCAGGACGAGATGGGTATATGTACGTTTTTGGAAAGGGATTAAGTGAAACTACAATTTCAGCTTCACAAGTAGCTATACCGTTTGGTCAGAAGGCACTTTTGACTGGTACAGTTCTTGATTTGTCTCCTGCTCAACAGTATGCTCCATGTGTTTCTAAAGAATCAGTGGCTGCACAGATGGAACAAATGCATATAGGCGCATCAGTCGGGGGTATCTATGGTAATGTAACTATGGTTGGTGTTCCGGTGTCTCTTGATGTGCTTGATCCTAATGGTAACTATTACAACATAGGCACAACTACTTCTGATGGCTATAGTGGTACTTTTGCTTTCGATGGCTGGACACCTGAAGTTGCAGGATTATACACTATTACTGCGACTTTCATGGGTGATGAATCATATGGCAGTTCTTTTGCTACTACACATTTAACAGTCGATGAAGGCTCAAACAATGCTGGAACAAACAACACAATACTATACGCTGTCATCTGTACAGGTATTGCCATAATTGTTGTAGTAATCCTTGTCGGATTCTTGATTCTTAGAAAGAAATAAACATACCAAAAACTCAACAAACTCTTCCTTTTTTTGATATGAATTCTACAGTTTTTAATGCGCAGTTTTTAGTGTATCCAAAAAATATGTTATTAGCGTTCTTTGTTATGGTCGGTAACCGTTAAGTGTGCAAAGTGATAGTGTTGTAGCGGTAAGATCTGCTGTGGTTCCTGGGTTATAATGGTTTCCTGCGGAGCGTAAGTTATAGTCAAGTTTCTCTATAGCGGCTTTTCCTTCAACTGTTGTCGCGCCTCCCAGTGCTAACACTTTTTTTGCTTCTACAGAGATTTCTTTGGCTTTTTCTGCTCCTGCCTTTCTAGCTATAAACGTGTCTGGATGATCTGCGAGAATTTTTAGAAAAGTGTTTACAACAGCAGAATTCTGATCAACTTTTCCTAGTTGACCTGATAAATATGGGTATGCTTCATCAAAGGTAATAGGATAATTGCGTACCCATTCACTACATATGTCATCATAGTCTTTAGCTATGTCAAATACTTGATAGAGTGTAACATTCTCAGTTATTAACCGCTGTCTTGACGTTGGATCATTAACACTTAAATTCGGAGCATGATTTAACCCACTTGGCATGGCAACATCTATAGCATCATAGAGATGCACTGAGTCCATAGCGGTAGAATTACAAATAACCTCCTTAATAGCACCACGTAAAAACTTTAAATCCCCTACTATTCCACCGCCCTCACCATGCACGCTCTCATCTATAGACGACATGCCTGCTGCAATAGCAATTGGCATAAACAACATGACAGTACCTAAAATAGTATTACCACCATACTGCCACTCCATAAACTCCCTAACACCCAACTCTACAAGCTCCCCCAAACCAGCCGCGCTAACATCACGCTCTCCATTAGCAATCTGCATACCACGCTTAACAGCCTCCTGAAATACCGGACCAACAGCTATAGCTGAAGCCAAAAAATGCTCTTTACACGTACCCTCAAAACCAGCTGCAAAACTCACATTACCCGGCTTTGCAGCACTAACTTCAAGCAAAATCGCCAACTGCAAACATCTACTAATGTCTACTGACCTCTGACAATTCTCAACAATATCCGTCATAAGATACTTTGAAAGACTACGAATTGTTTAAACGTTACGTAAAAAACTCTACACCAACCGAGGAACTAACATGATAGCTCGCGAAGGCGACCTTATCCAACACAAAAGCAATGTCATATTTGACGTAAAAGGTCTAAGTCACCCTGAAAACAGGGTAGTTGCTTTTCCACGATACATACCAAACCCAAAAGGCCCCCGAAACAATGAAAACTTGAGCTATGACAAAATCTACAGCCTAAGCGACCGATTCAAATTCCTAAAAGAACACCTCCCACATTTAATAGTGCATGACAAGGTTTTCGGCGAAACCATATGCGCCGTTCCAACAGATGAAATAATTCACCACTTTCAGCCTCAAGAAAAAATAGTTAACCTCCGCATAAACAAGCCAAAAACAGTTCTCGAAGAAAAAGCGTTACAATTCGCCACAGATCTGCAAGAAATGGCAAATATTCCATGGAACGCTATTGGCATTTCTGGATCCATTCTCACAGGCTTAACCACAGAAACCTCTGATATTGACATACTAATTTACGGCGAAGCGAACTCTCGCAAAGCCTATGCCGCTATGCAACAAATGCTAAAAGAAGGGCATCCCCGTTGCAAGGCTTACACTACAGAGGAACTTGGCACACTGTATAATTTTCGCTCAAAGGACACATATATGAGCTTTGAAGACTTTCAAAAAGTAGAAAAACGAAAAGCCTTCCAAGGCATGTATCAAGGAATTGACTATTACGTACGTTTCGTAAAAGACTGGCATGAACTCTCTGAACACTACGGCGAAATATACTACAGCAACGCCGGATACGCAAAAATCACGGCAAACATACACGGCAAAACCGAAGCCCTATTCACACCCTGCATATACCAAATAGACAACGTAAACATTATAGAAGGACCAAAATTAGACTCCATAAAAGAAATCGCCTCCTTCCGAGGACGATTCTGCGAACAAGCAGAAAACAATGAAAACATAATAGCACAAGGAAAAGTGGAACTTGTACTAAACAAAAAAACCAACAAACAACACCACCGCCTACTTCTAGGCAGCAATCCCGAAGACTATATGACACTTAAAACAAGCTAATGCAACGCTTTCAACACCTGATCATAATAACGCGGACAATACGTCAAAGTCATCTGATAAAAACAGCCTTCAGCATCTGGCTCAGGCGTCTGAACCTCCTCCAGATTACCCTCAACAATAATTATCTCATCCCGCTGCACCTGCTGACGAAACTCTTCCATATACGAAAACACACGCACAACCTCCCCCGCAGCTCTTGGCCCCTCTAAAACCTCCAAGGGCTCAATGCCATAAACGGAAGGAATAAATGGGCCATCATCATCCGATGTGACACGTGCTTTAATCTTCGCCCAGCCTCTACGAGTAATACAATGATTTGGATTATACTCATTTACTATCTCACCCCACGCTTTAACAGGCTCAAATTCAGCTTTTATAACTCTACCACTATGCACTCTATCGTCATAGAAACCGTAAATCTGTTTCCGCCGCTGATGCCACATAAAATCTTTAACATCAAAATTAGTGAAAAGCCACCGTTTACCATCCATAATACCATCAGAGGCAAACTCGTTACTTAACCCAGACGGCTTATCACTATAAAGCTCCTGAAGAGTCTTACGCATTTTAGCATTCTGCTCTTTCCCATATATGGTAAAATCAATATCAGAATATTTAGGATGATGAAACGCATGCAACATAGAACCAAAAACACCAAAATCACTCACTGCAAGCCCTGAACTATCAGTAGCAATTTTCAAAACCCTCTCCATTGCAGCAAGCAACTCATCTGTTGGACCCTGCTTAAGCAATTCCACAAGCCGCTCTTGAGGCTTATGAACCTCAAAAACATCCTCATCAGCAACACCTACAAGCTCTAAACCTAACATTTCATGAAAAAACATGTACTTAGGATACTCTTTAGCAACAAGCCTCATACCCTCATCATTATAAAACTTATAAAAAAGACCCCCTTCACCCTCCCTCGGAGCCCTAGGATCCGTAGACTGAAAAATTTTAGATGAAGCATATTCTGCATCACAAAAATACACATTAGAGGGATTATTGTAGCCAAAAACCCTAAAAAGCAAACCCTCACGCGTAAGAACACTATCACGATCACGAAGCCTTAAATTGTCACAGGCCAAATGTACTCTTCCTCCGACGTCGCCGTTCCCACAACAACCTGATAGAAAACCTGATCATCCACTGTAGATTCTACCTTTTCAAGTCTACCTGAAACTTTAATTTCACTACCCTGTCTGGCAATGTTACGATAACAACCAATATTTGATACCACTTGTATTGGAATTTTTTCAGTAGACAATTCAGATTCAGAATCTAAGGGCTTATACCCTGAAATCTTGTACGTCGCTGGTCTATACATAGTTTCTCTATCACTATCTACAACAGCTTGAAAACGCACTGACATAATCGGCGTATATTTATATTGACCAAACTTTACGGTAACTTCTTCAAACTGACGCGTAGCGTTATACATGTAAATTTTGCCCTGATAACGTCCCTGAAACTTACGAGCCGCATCTAGTCTATTACCAATAATGTAGGTCAATTTAGAAGAATTTACAAGTCTTTCAATAGCAGACTCTACACGACGAAAATTATCCGTACCATACACTACAAGATCAATATCTGAATGCGGCGCATGCATATTAAGCGCTAATGAACCATGCAAACCCATATCCAAAAGAGCTACACCCGACTCTTTACTAATTAACTCTATAAGATCCAACGCCTTATCTTGAAGCTCATCACGCTCTGACAAATTCTGCAACCAAATTAGCTTATCTCTTGGAACAAAAATTTTTTCAATACGATTTAGCGGCGCAGCAATTATCTCTTTACCCCTATTCTGATCATAAAACAAGTAGTCTGGAAAATTTTTACGAAAAGCCTCAATGAATGTTTGATAATTTTTTGCAGTATAGAGCTTCTCTGCACGAAACAACTCAGTTTGATTATACATCCAAGTACGCTCAAGCATTTCAACATTAAACATATCCTTATACTTAGCCGGGATATACTTAAGAAACGCAAACAACTGAGCCTCTGGATGCTCATAACCAAACGTGTTCATTATAAAACCATCAACAGTAACAAAAGTATCCCCATCCATCGGAACCCAATTCTCAACTACCATAAATATCCAACTAACAAAAAACAAAAAACATTAAAAAACATATTGCAACAAACAACGCCAGGTCACCTTAAATATAACACATAAAAACTACAACACTAAATTAACAAAAAAGACAACAACCAAAAACATGCATAAAAAAAGACGACAACCAACATAACGTTGCCACTATATGGTATACCCTGAAATTCGAAAACCATTAAACAGCTTTTAGCCTTCCAAATGCCATTTTAAGCGAATTTACAAAACCTTTAAATAAAAAAAACAAAAAAACAGTTGGTAGTTGAATATGCGCAATTTCCTCCCCATACTATTACTTTCCTTCTTAACACTTAGCCTATTTACAACAATAGCAAATCCCATATCCGCCTCTCCCGAGCTAACAGCAGATTCCTGGACAACAAAAACCCCTATGAACCAAGCCCGCTTTGGATTAGGCGTTGTTGCTGCAGACGGAAAAATCTACGCCATAGGCGGCGCCACAGCAGAAGACATGTTCCATAACAGTTTCGCAGTCGGCACAAATGAGTGCTATGACCCTAAAACTGACACATGGGTTACCTTGGAACCTATGCCTACACCAAGAACAGGTTTTGCTATAGCCGCTTATCAAAGTAAAATCTACTGCATGGGAGGCACACCCCATCTCACAGACGACATGAAACCCCGATGTGACATAACCGAAGTCTATGACATAACCACAAATACCTGGAGCACTAAAGCAGCCATGCCCTTCAAGGGAAGCGGACTAACAGGACACAATATAGACGACAAAATATTTGTCCTAAACGCCAACTCACTCTTCATGTATGACCCAAACACAGACACATGGGACCGCAAACCCGACACACTCTGGCTATTCGCATCCGCCGCAACAGTCGTAAACAACAAAATAATCAAAACCGGCAACTTCATCGTCCCCTCAGACGCAGAATCCAAAGAAATAAAATACGCAGCAAAAACAGTAACATACGACATAGAAACTAACACATGGAACGAAGGACAAACAGACACCACACATGAAACTAGCACATCAGTCGCTGCCGCAACAACAGGCACTTATGCACCACAAAAAATCTACATACTCTCAGCAACAACAAACAACCTAATCTACGAACCTACAACAGACACTTGGACAACAACCACACCTATGCCCTCAAACCGCGACTCTTTTGGAGCAGCCGTAATTGATGATGTCATATACGTAATAGGCGGACGTAATTACGAAGCAGATACCCTTCTTGATGTACTCTCTACTAATGAACAATATGTGCCAATTGGTTATGATAGCACATCCCCTTATTCTTTAATCTATATCGCTATAATACTGTTAGCTGTTCTAATTGTTGGCATTATTGTTGCTCTAACTATTTACAAGAGAAAAAAAGTGTAAATAGAAAAAAATTATTTTTTTCTTTACATTCAACAGGTAGTTTTTAGATGTAAAAATTGTTGATAAAAAAAGAGTTAGGCTCTAATTGCCAACTTTAGTAGTAGTTGTTTACTGTTTGATTTGTTCGTTAAGTATGTTGGTTAGGCGTGTGCAGGTTTCTTTTCGCACTTCTTTTGATATGTCAATTTCAAGAGTTTCAGTTTCTTTACGTAACGCGTCTGATTTAGTTGTAAGCTCTTGCTTTTTTGTTTCATAGTCATCTTGTAACTTGCTTTGCTCTGCTGTAGAATTCTGCGAAGCCGTTTCTAACTGGGTTTTAGCTTCCTTCAAGCTCTGTTTTGTTTGTTCAAGTTTTTTTGCCGCAACTTTTTTAGCATTAAACTGGAAAAAGCCAAATTTTACTTTTCCTTGACTTTCTATATCATTTTCAAACGTTTTTATCTGCACCGTTAACTGCTCTATCTCCGCGTTTTGCTTACTGCTTAACTCCTGCTTTTGCTTTGCATAATCTGACTCTAACTCTTCCAGATCCTGCTTTACTTTAAGTAACTCGCTCTCAACTTTACCTAACGCAGATTCCTGTGTACAAATATCTGTCAACGTCGCGTGTATATCTGATAACACTTGCTCACACTTTTCACTAAAGGACTCGTTAACTTTAACGTTTGAACACGTTCCAAACTCTGCTACAGCTTGACGTAAATTAAGTAACCAATCATCATAGTATTGACTAAAGGGTGAGAACGCAAAAGTTTGTTCTCCCAAGCGTTCAATACTAGCAAGAGTTTTCTCTACTATAGCATCATTAATTTGTAATGTGGATTTTACCTGTTTTTCTTTTACACTTTTAGCAACAGTTCTCGTCTTTCCTGTTTTCACAGTCTTTGATTTTGCTGTAGCCTTCTTTTTAGTTGTACTCTTTTTAACTTTGTTTGTTGCTGATTTAGTTGTAGTTTTCTTAGTTTTTGTAGTTGACCTAGGCTTAGACCCGGTCTTTGAACTGGCACTCATAACTTCTTTTGAGACAAAGAAATATTTAAACAATAACTCAGATACACCATAAATAGACAGTACATTTCTTCAAATCTAAAACGCTATTTCTCGTTATTTATTGCTGTTTTTAATGATATTTTTAAACGGCAAAAAAGAATCTTAATAAAATCGCTTACACTTTCTAATATCTAAAGGTGTGTCTATGGAAAAAATCGCGCTCGGCAAAAACGGTATGATGTTCCCTATGCCTCTGGGTATTGTTGGCGTAAATGTGACTAGTAATCAACCCAATTTTACAACAGTTAGCTCCATAGCAACCGTAAGCCTTGACCCCCCAATGATATCCTTTAGCCTAAATAAAGTGCGATTTTCAAACAAATTTATAATGGAAAAGAAAATTTTTAGCTTAAACTTTCCTACAGCTAATTTAGTCAACAAAGTTGACTACTGCGGTCTAGTCTCAGGCGAAAACATTGACAAATCACCACTATTCCAAGTATTCTACGGCAGCTTACCCGAGGCACCCATGATAAAAGAATGCCCTCTATGCATGGAATGCCGCCTAGTTGCCGTTATAGACCTGCCAAAAAACGAACTCTTCATAGGACAAATAGTTAACGCCTATAGCGAACAAAAATACCTAACAAACGGCAAACTAGACACAACAAAATTAGCACTCTGCACCTTAAACTTTGCAGATTCAAGCTACCGTACACCCGGTACAATAGTCGGCAAAGCATTCTGCGATGGAGTTAAACACGCACCCCTAACATAAACACACATTTACACCAGAGTGCCCTCTAAAGAACAAGTTAATATATAGCGCAAGTCTTGAAAAAGTAACAGGGAAACTTTCATGAACAAAACAAAAGTAGTGGAGGCAATATTTAGCCCTGCAGTATTTGCCATATTACTTCTATCCTGCTTCATCCTTGCAATCATCAACATGTTCTTCCATGTCATACCCTACCCCTGGGGCATGGTACTGCTCCCACCACTTGTACTCTTTGGTCTACTCGGCTACTTTATAGAAGAAAAAAAATCGTAACACTATCCACTATAAAAACCGTTTTTTTACAAAAATTCTATTTTAGAGAAAAACGGGCTTAGAAAAATAGAAAAATGAGCAGAAAAGCGGAAATAATTTCGGTAAAAGATAAACAACTAACAATAGACAAAACCATATATAACAGTCGTATTAGCAAAATAATATTTCTTTAAGTAGTATCTCTTATGCCTCTGAAAACAAAACATATTAGTGCATAAATGTGTGCTCAAATGCTAAATCAAGAAAACAGCTTAAACCAGTTTTTTGCCTCACAACCAAGATTAACAAAAACTGTTTTATAGGAAAAACCACAAATACCCAGTAGTGTTAAACATGAATAAACTTGTTTCCTTGTTGTTGCTTTTCTTTTTAATAAGCGGAACATTTGTAGCAGTGTTTAGTCATGTTTTCGCCTCTGAGTTAGTTGAGGATTCTTGGAATATAAAAACGCCCCTGAAATATCCACGAGAAAAATTTGTGACTGTTATTTTTGATGGAAAAATTTATGCTATTGGTGGCTACGGCTCTCATGGCTACGGAGGCTCTTATGTAGGTACGACTGAGCGGTATGATCCTAAGACGGACAAGTGGACTACTTTGGCACCTATGCCCACACCAAGAACGGAGGTGAGTGTTGTTGTGTATCAAGGAAAAATTTACTGTATGGGTGGCGTATTTTCTATCTCAGGACGGGGTATAACTAGCAAAACAGACGCAGTTGAGGTTTACGATCCAGTTACTAATAAATGGAGTAAAAAAGCATCCTTACCATTTGAGCCCTCTTCTACAGCTTATGTGATAAATGACCAACTTTTCGTTATAGAGCGCTGGGGGCGGCAGATGTACGTGTATAATCCATTTGATGACAGTTGGAGCAGTAAAACTGCTTTACCTGTTATTATGAGCGATATGACAGCTATAGTAATTGATGACAACCTTTTTGCTATAGTCAAAAATGGTGAAAATGAGTTATGGGAGATGTTTATGTATGATTCAGTTATAGACTCTTGGACAAAAAAAGCTACGCCTTTTTTACACGATACTCCTTTTTCACACAATTTGCAAACTTCTCCATATAGTACTTTTACATCTACAGTGGTAGATGATAAAATAATAGTGTGTCAAACAACATACAGCTATTATATGGAAAGTGTAAAGTTGAACATTAACATTTATGACACCAAGTTAGATAAGTGGAGTGAAGGAAAAACAAGTCCTGAGACTTATATTGCTAGTTACGTATATAGTGAGGTAACATCTGGAGTTTATGCGCCTAAAAAACTGTATGCTTTTGGATATGAACAAAATGACCAGAATATGCAGCCGTTTGTTTGGGTTTATGATCCTGAAAATAATGTTTGGTCAACCGCAAAAGCAATGCCAACAGGCGTTGTACCTAGTAGTCCGAGCAACGGAAAGTTAGTTGTTGTTGATGACATTTTTTACATGTTACACAGTTACTCTTTGGACGATTTTAATGCGCAATATATCCCAATAGGTTACTTAGCTAATGACCCGCCATCTAACCAACCTCCCTCTTTAAACGCCCTTATTGTAGTAGTTGCAATAGTTTTAACAGTTAGTCTTGTTACTACAGGGTTATTTTTCTATTTGAAAAAAAGAAAGTTTACGTAAAAGATAGAAACTGGGAAAAAACCAGTACAAGTTTGCCAAGATTGGCGGGTCCTACGGGAATTGAACCCGCGACCCCCGGATTAAAAGTCCGGTGCTCTAGCCTGACTGAGCTAAGGACCCGTTGTTTATGTTGAGGCTCATAGGAATTGTGTGGTGGTTTTTTAGGCTTTCGTTTCTGTAATGGTAAAATTTGATGTTTGAGTGTTGTTTTATGGTTTTTGGGTGTTTGTTGTGTGTATTTTTTGTTTGCTGATTTGTTGTTGAGGTGTGAAATGTTTGGTTTGTCTTATGTCTGTTTTTGTCTTTTTTTGTTGTTTGTTGGAAAAAGTTTCAATGTTTAGTTATAATATGGCTTTTTTAATGTTTGTTTATATACATGATTTTTTCATTTTTTTTGTTTTGGTAACACAACTTATTATTTACGTATATATGTGCATATACGTAATTGTTATTGCCTGTCCTACGATACAAGCCTAATTGGTGCCTAAGCATGATATCATGGAAAAATTCATTTAAACGATTAAACGAAGAATATGATTTAGCAAAGAAAAAAGAGCAAGCTGTAGATAACCTGTTTATTACAGGCAAAATCTCACAATTAACAAGAGACACTTTCAATAAAGATATAACTGCCGCGATTGCAGAAATTGAAAGACAACAAAAAGATCTTGTAGCAAAAATGCAGCTTAAAACTGACGAATTAACAAGTCAAATTAAACTCTTAGAAACACTTCTTGCAAATTATGAAATCCAATACGTCATAGGCGAAATTGGAAATGAAACATATCAACGTGACATTTTACTTTTCACAATAGGAATAGATACAGCAAAAGCAGAATTAGAAACAATAACACAAGCAACTCTCCAACTATGCGGGCCAGTACAAACAATTCAAGCCCCCATAACACCAGATTTACCAGTTGCTGAACCAGTAATTGAAGCACCAATCTCAACAGAGACAACAGCACCTGTTGAAATTTCCATGCCAATAGACACTCCAGTTGAATCTAACCCATTAGAAACAACACCATATGCAGCTACATCCGACACAGTTGAAACTGCTCCAGTTTTGGAGTCAGCTATTGTTGAGGAAGCTGCAGTTGATGTTGCAGTTGAGGAAGCTGCAGTTGATGTTGCAGTTGAGGAAGCTGCAGTTGATGTTGCAGTTGAGGAAGCTGCAGTTTTGGAGTCAGCTATTGTTGAGGAAGCTGCAGTTGATGTTGCAGTTGAGGAAGCTGCAGTTTTGGAGTCAGCTATTGTTGAGGAAGCTCCAGTTGAGGAAGCTGCAGTTGAAATGTTTGATTCATTTACTCCAGATATGAGTGAGTCAGTAATCGAAGTTACAGCAAAAGAGCCAGTCTTTCTAAATGCTGATTTAGCAGCAGTTGAGGCTCCAGTTATGGATTTGGCAATGGATATTGTTGGTGACTCTCCAATTGAAAATGTAGTTATGGATCTTCCAACTGAGGAAGCAACTATTAACTTAGTTGAAGAACAAACGCTTGCAGATGTTGCAGATGTTCCACTTCAAGTTTTCGAAGTTACAGAGCAAGCTCCAGTTGAGCAAACTCTTGAAAAAGTTATGGAACAATTAAACTCTCCAGCAGTTGAAGCGTTAACAGTTGAGGAGCTGACACATAGCAGCCACCCTACTACCGCGCCTCACCAGGCGCTTTCAGAAATAACAGCCGAAGCAGTAAGCGACGAGCAAATCGACGAAAGCGTCGAAGACATAACAGAGTAAATTAACTCTCTTTTCTTCTTTTTAATTTCAAACAATATTTTTTGTTTAAATTTTGTTATACTCTTTTACTATTTTGCTGATTATCTCGTTTTCTATTTTATAGCTCCTCGATTGTAAACTATGGAACTGAATTTATTTAACTGTAAAAATAGCAGTAAATAGTCAATGTCCACATATGTTGAGTTCTGTTGGTATTAATCTGTGCTTTTTCGTTTTTATGTATCGGTAAAGTATTTAAATAACTTGAGTTACCGATATATCGGTACAGGTTTATAAGAAAAACATTTACCGATATATAAGGCGAATATCATGAAAAAAAGAGGGACACTCCGAGAACGTATAATTAGAGCTCTTCTAGTGGAACCAAACGGTACACTAACGAAATATAAACTGTCCAAGATAGCAGAAACCTCTTTTTCATGGACACATGAATTCCTAAACAAACTCCAAACCCAAAACCTATCTAAGGATACCGCAGTCACAAACTATATGGGGCTCATCAACTATTGGCTACAAATAAAAAATAGACCTGAACAGAAAAAAGAGTATATGCACAAAAACCCCATAGACCTAATTCAAGCAAGCAAGCTTCCATATGCTCTCACTACTTATCAGGCAGAAAACCTGGTCCAACACTACCTCTTTCCCTCCCGTATCGACTTATACGTAAAAAGAGAAGATGTGGATAAGTGGCATAAGGAATTAACCACTGAGGGTTTAGTTGGTAAAGGTAACCTAAGACTTCTCATAGCAGAAGATGAACATGTCTTCTATGGAGCATTCAAACGTCAAGACCTAACGGTTGTAAGTATTCCACAGTTAATCGTTGATTTGCTACAAGAAGGCGGCGTATGTACTGAAGCAGCTGAAAAACTCATAAACAAAATGATGGCGGAACAACATGTTATATCAATCAACTGAGACAAAAACCTCACAAGAACAAATGCAGATAATTTTTGACCAACTTGAAAGTCACGCTTGTCTGCTTGGCGGTTGGGCAGTTTACTATCTGGTAAATCAAAACTACCAAAGAAGTACTGGGAGAACATACATTGGCTCAAGAGATATTGATCTTGGTTTTCACATAGACATAAACTGGAGCCAAGAGCAGTTGAAAAATTCCGAGTTTACTACAACAATTAAAGTGATTGAAAGTATGGGTTTTAACTCTGTGAGTTTTAGGCTTGTCAAGGATTTTGATATAGACACGGGAAAAGAGTTGATGCCTGAAGAATCCGCCAAGCTTCCCTTGTATCAGATATTTCAGTTGTATATAGATCCAATTGTTGATTGCATCCACCCTGAAATAAAAAATTTGCTTGGTTTTGTACCGATAGACGAGCCTCTATTATCGCTGGTTTTCCAAGAAAAAATGCACAAAATCCAACAGTTATTTGGAAAGAACATCATAATTCCAGAGCCATATGTCATGCTAGCTATGAAAGTCAACTCCGCCCCCAGAAGAGACAAAGAACACAAACTACTCAAAGACATAGCCGACATCTATGCTCTCTTATGGCACTCTGACACAAAAATATCCATGCTCAAAGAACAACTATTTGCAATAACACCAAAAGAAAAGGTGAGAAAAGTAGTACAAGGGTTCTCTGTTGGAGATATCAACAAAGTCGCTACAATACTTGGAATTGACAGTCAAGAGATATCGCGAGTATTAAAGGAAATAACGTAGCAGAGTCTAAGTAGACTTTGTTAGTATTGTGCGAGCATTGGATTTGTGGGTGCGGCTGTATGGTTGGATCTGAAGTGTTCTTGGTGGATAGTTTGTTTTGTTGTTGTGGGGTTTATTGTTGTTTCGTAGTTTAGGTTATTGTTTTGTAGTATTTTTTTGGTTTTTTGGTGTGTTGTGTTCTTTTTTGTTGATTGTGTGTTTAAACTTCTGCGTTATCATTTCAATATAAGTGGTCTCCAAATTTTTTGTAATAGTGTATATGTCAAGTTTTTGTGTTTGTGTAAATGTTAATAAGTGCTGATGATGGAACATATTTATGTCTAAATCATCTAAATCTAAGACTAAATCTAAAGCTAAAACTCAATTGAAGGCAAAGCAGGCTGCTCAGTCTGAAACTCGTAGTAGTAGTATAACTACAAAGAAATCTTATTGGGTAATGTTATCTGTGGTTATTGTTGCAGTTTTTTCAGTCGTCGGCTACATGTTGGAGTTTGCTCTGGTTGATCTTGCTGCTTTAATGTTTGCTATAGTGTTTTTAATTGGTCTTATAGGGTATATTCGGGTTACTCCTTCTAATTTATCTAATTCTAAGCGTGGCACTTTTCTTTTTGTAGGCATCTCTGTTATAGGCTTTAGTATATGGGCTATTATAATGCTTATTTTAACTAAGGCAGGTAAAATAGAGACAGTGTTTGGCGAACGTGTCTTTCTTTTGTTTCCCAGTCTTATCATATGTTTAATTGTAGGTGCGTTTATAGGTGAGTTAATGGGTAGGAACAGTCGTATACAGCATTTCTTTTTCAAACCTAAAGATGATCTTTAACCTATTTTACTGCTTCATATCTTTTCTTTTTCCCAGAACATTTAAAAACTAATTATTCAGCATGTTTTCTAACAGAATAGAACAAAACAGGATCGATTACCTTGAAATTTGGCATAATGACCCGAAACCCCGAGGCATGGAGCAGTACACAAGTACGAGAAGCCCTAACCCGCCATAACATACCCTACACCTGCTTTACTTTTCCAAAGCTCGTAGCCCGACTAGCATATAAGCCATATTTTAAAATAAACGATACAAATATTCTTGAAGACCTAGATGCCCTTATAATCCGTCCAATAGGACGCGGTTCACTTGAAGAACTCGTTTTTCGTATGGATATGCTCTATAAACTTGAGCGAAAAGGCTTCTATATGATAAATCCGCCAAACGCTATTGAACACTGCGTTGATAAATATGATATTTTAGCCCTTCTAGAAGACTCCGGTGTTCCAGTACCTCGCACTTTAGCAACTGAAAGCGTAAATGAAGCCTTAGCCGCTTTCAATGAACTCGGCGGAGATATAGTAGTTAAACCCATTTTCGGTTCACGTGGCCAAGGAGCAACACGTGTAAATGATATAGACATAGCTGACACAATTTTTAAAGCCATAACATTTCATCACGGCGTAATTTACATGCAAGAATTTGTTCAACATGGCTTTTCTGACATACGCGCTTTCGTCATAGGCGATCAAGTTGTTGCCTCCATGCGACGTGTAGCCACAGGATGGAAAACTAACTATAGCAAAGGCGCACGACCTATACCTGAAAAAATCAGTAAAGAATTTGAAGACCTAGCCATAAAATCCGCTAAAGCTGTAGGCTGCAAAATAGCGGGTGTAGATATACTAGAAAGTCCCGATGGTCCTCGTATTGTTGATGTTAATAGTCAACCCGGATGGAAAGGGCTGCAGATGGTTGCTGATGTAAATATTGCTGAGGAAATAGTCAATTTTGTCCTATCGGAGCTTAAGCAATAGCTTGTTTGTCTTCAGTTTCTAATATTTTTGTGTAGGCGTCTTCAATTGTTAAGGGGAACGCGTTTTCTTTTTCTTTTTTCTTTAAAATTCTATTTTTGTCTTCAGTAAACTCGCCTATGAAGTATGCACAGAGGTTTTGTTGTTTTAGGATTTCTCTAGTTTTCTGTTTTTTTGTTGGCGGGACTGCTGCTAAAATTGTGCCTGTTGAGGATAGTGCTAGTACTTGTTCATCGTTAAGCTTAAAGTGCTCTTTTAGCTGTGTCATTTCTTTTGGGATTGGAATGTTTTCCCAGTTTACCGTTATACCTGTATTGGAGGCTTCTGATAATTCATTTAACGCTGTTATTAGTCCGCCTTCTGTTGCGTCATGCATGGCGTTGACACAGTTTGCTTGAGCTAATTGTTGTGCTTCTTTTGCACAGCTCTGCAGTTTTATCATATCTGCAAATTCTCTGACTTTTGGTGCACCAAAAATTTTTGTTGCCGTTTTTGGATGTGTCAATGCAAAATTAGTTAGAGTTTCAACTCCTAAGGGTTTTGTGCACATTATTAAATCGCCGGGTTTAGCGTTTCCTGACGTTATAAGCTTGTCTGGTGTAACAGTTCCATACATGGTGCAAACTCCTAGTAAGTCTTTAAGGCTATCATACATGCCTGTGTGTCCTCTAACAATAGCTATATCTTGCTCGTCGGCTGCGTTACATGTTTGTTTCATAACTTTTTCAAAAACATCCGGGTTAGTTGATCTTGGTCCTAACAGATTTATTGTGCAGAATTGAGGTTTAGCACCAAAAAGCGAAAGATCCGATGCTGCATAGTTAATTAAAAACCATCCAAACCATTCAAATGGAACACCTGTACATGGATCCGTTGAAACCACTAAAAGTTGATCACCCAAACGATGAACTCCCGCATCATAGCCAATCATTGGTGGCACAATTACTTTATCATTAGCTCTAATGCAATTAAGAAGCTTTTGCAACTGTGAATTACCTAATTTCCCCATGTTACATCTCCCCTGCGTGACTGTGCCTTTTTAATACGTTACCTGTCTGTAGACAGAAAAACACTGCACAACTTATCACCAACTCAACAAGTAGATAGCTGCCATTGTAAATTGATGAGTAAACCCATGGATTCATCCCCGCCGGGGCATATTCAGCAAAAAATATGGCTCCCGAAATCATATGCATAACAAATCTCCCTGTAACCGCAACCGTAGTTCCTAACATTGGACGCGTTTTAAAAAAACCTGCTAAGCCTATACAGCCAAATGCTAAAGGATAATCTAGCAACAGCTGTGTTGGATAGTACACTTCTGGTAGAATTGCCAGTTGAACAAAACCATAGACACCTCCAGCAAAAATCCCAACCTTTGGTCCCCGACGTAATGCTAACCACAGCAAAGGCACCATTGAAGCAAGTGTAACTGAGCCACCTTGTGGCATATGCCAAAGTACAATCATACTTAATGCTGTAGAAAGCGCAGTAAAAACGGCAACTTCAGCTATAATCCGAGGATCTTTATAACTACTACTATTACTTTTAACTTTAACTTGATTTGCAACATTCATTTATTATTTCCCTCCGCCAGTATTACCTGGTTCAGGTTCATTGGGTCGATAACCATTAAGCTATCCTCTCAGCTGAGTCATCACCTCAGCTCCCCTAGACTTAAATTACAATGCTATAACATAATATTTTAGAGTTTTGCCTACACCCTCAAGGTCACTTATACAGGCTTTCTTTTTTTGAAATAAACTAACAAACATGCTACAACAATACTAACAGTTAGAATTACTAACGCGACAACAGCATTATAGGTTAAAAACGGTTTAGAAGAACCCGACGATTCAGGCGTAACAAGCGGAGAAGTAACATGTGATGGATCAGTATGATAATCAATTGGAACATATCGCTCATTTATAGCTAGAAACTCTATTCCAGTGTAAGGAACACTTCCTCCAATGGCATATAAGATATCATCAACAACCGCCACACTAAACGAGTAACGAGGTATAGACATAGCTTTGGCCGATGACCAAACATCATTTATAGGATCATAAAACCAAGTAAACTGCTTCACACTTCGTGTAGTGACAAAGGACTCTAAACCTAAAACATAGATACCCTTAGGCGCATAAACACCCGATGTCGCTCCAGCAGCCTCAATACGACTACCACTAACACCTATCTCCTGCGTCTTTCCTTCGCTCCACATATCCGTTTTTGCATCATAAATCAAAACATTCACATTACTGGTATCATCAAGATAGTGAGATTCAACTACATAAAAAGCTACTATTTTATCATCTGAAACAGCTGAAACCATAACTCCATGAGGAGCACTATTTTTTTGGATCCATGAATCAATAGTGGAATCATACATAAACAATCTCTGTCCTGCTATGACGAAAATTTTTTCATCTACAACATGTGCCTGCAAGTTTGATCCATTAACCGGTAGAGAAGCCTTACTGCTCCAACTATCCGTAACAGTATCATAAACCTCAGTCACATCACATCTAAACCACCCTTGTCCATTAGAGGTTATGCCGCCTATGCAATAAATTTTATCTTGACATGCAACAATAGCAAGGTCATTTCTCGGCGTAGGCATAGACGCTAAAGTAGTCCAAGTATTCGCTATAGGATCATACCGTTCATTTGTCCCTAAATACCCAGATTTTGTAAAGCCACCAATAGCATAAACAAAACCATCCACTCCCACAGCCCCAAAACTAATTCTTGTTTGAGACATTGACGTTTTTGTATTCCAAAAATTCTTAACTAACTCTGAGGAAGCTGAAACAGAACTAGCTACAGCTGTAAACAAACCAAAAATTAAGAAAGAAAGCAGTATTAACGAAAAGACTTTGTACATACATACTTCCTATTTATGTTTTTTATTTAAAGGTTTTTAATAATACAGTTTTTGAAACTAAATGATTTGAGCTGTTCTTGTATATCTCTTTGTGGGACTGTTAGGTGTCTTGTAACTTGTTGGTTTGTGTTGTCTGACTTATGGTGGTATTCTAAAAAAATAGTTGCGCTTTTTAATTTTGACTGACGGAAGAACGTGCTTTGTTTACTAAACTAATCTAAAAAACTTTAAAAGGCATATAGAAGAATATGCCCGATATAGGTAAATCTCGATTATTTTACTGTGAGTTTTTCGTAACGATACGCTTGAGATGCAAAATAAATGTGTATAACCTACTTTAGAGCGTAAATGCGTTCTAAATAATTTGTTGTGAGGCAGCCTGCCATGTCATAGTTGCACTCTGAAACACATGTAGGTAATCCAAACTAAAATTATACTGGTGTGTTCTGTTTTTTCTCTATTAATAATTACATACATCCAATATGATGCAGCATTTTTAGAATGGGTTGTTGTCTACTTTGTTACTAAACCATTTGTTGTACCATTGAAAATTTTCACAGTTATCATTAGAGCTGCATAGTCTGCAAGGAAATTCCGCTCCTGCTTCTTCTATAATTTCTAATAATTTTTGTTTTGTTTCCTCATCAAACCCTATGGCTTCTATGCGTTTCTTAAATTCGCCTCTCATATATCTCACAATACAACAATAATGTTGTAATGTGGTAAAAATATTTGTTTACAATTACCCGTGGTTCTTCTCAAAACATGT